>JAEXSY010000520.1 GCA_023440105.1 Bacillota bacterium | reverse complement strand
ATCCTAAGGTGGTTAAAAAAAACATTCCTAACATTGATATTAACATAATCAAGGATTTTTCTCCACTTCTATGTATTTACCGAAAAGCAAATCCTAAAATTATTAAAGAAAAGGATTATGCTTATTGGGACAGTAATACCTTTAAGAAGGAGATTGTACCTTCTAGCTGTGCCTATATGACTCTTTCTATGCTGGAGCTCTGTGATTACTACGAAAAATTCAAGGATATTGACAATTCCCTATATACCTTATCCACATTATATAAAGGTATGGCCAGACAGCAGCTGGACTTTTACTCTGCCTATTTAAGAAATGAACAGGGAGTATTTATAATCAAAAAAAATATCTCTGATGATACCTCTGAAAAGCTCTCCCTGGAAGCTAAAGAAAGTAAGTTTAAATTCTCAGAGCAGGCTGTCATGATGGCTGCCTTTTATAGGTATTATCTTGTAGACCCCAAAGAAGGTGAAGCTTATAAGAGGTTCAGTGAGGATATTTTTAATGCTTTATGTAGATTTAGAGAAAGTCTTTACGAGCAATCTTTTGAGGAGCTGAACAAAATCGCTTTTTCCCTGAATCTTTACAACAGCTACTGTAGAAATCTTTCTGTAGAATATCTATTATTAGATATCATAGAGCTCATGAACAGCATGCTCGCTGAAAAACCTAAGCTTTTGGAAAAGATTAATCACTGCAGTCTATTCCTCATAAACCTCACCCTATCTCATGAATCCTGCTCTATAGATTCACTGAGAGAAAGAAGAGATATTCTAATGAAGGACCTTCTTTCCTTATATGATGACAGCAGAAAAATACTTATAAAGAATCAGGATAAAAAGGATCTAAAATATTCTTCCGAGGACATAATTTATTATATTATTTCTCTTATAAATGCAGGTCTTATAGATGATGAGGCAGATCTCATAGCTACAGAAATCTATAAAAACCAACTATTATACAGCAGGCTAATAACCTCCTGGCCTGAGCCACCTTCATTAGAATCTCCCGAGAGATACTATGGCTTTAAGATAAGCTCTGAAAATCTTATCGAGGAACAGGAATTTAAGTTTTCCTCACCAATAGCTTTTGAAAATGAATATGCACCGATATTTTTAAAGGCTGTAGAATACAATAAAAAGAAAGATATCTTTACCCCTGGCAAGGTCTCCTTTGATAGCACTAAAAATCTACCTTTAATCTTTATGATACTATATTTTTTAAAGGGAAATTACTATAAAAAGATGAATATTGAATAAATTGTCATCAAAAAAGGCTATCCTAAAGAGTCTAAGACTCTTTAAGATAGCTTATTATTTATTCAATTCGTTCTTTAATTTCAATATCAACTACTCTTATAGGTCTCATCATGTCATGGTCCTCATGCTCTAAGATATGACAGTGCCATACATAATCCCCTATATGATCTTTAAACTGCATTATTATGCTGGTAACCATTCCTGGCTCAGCTTTAACAGTATCCTTCCAGCCCTTTTCAAAGTCTCTAGGAGGCACCGGTTCTCCTATGAGGTGTATGCCCTCACCGTTTAAAAATCTTTCCACGTCATAAGCCTGTCTAGAAATTATTCTAAATTGTACAAGATGAACGTGGATTGGGTGTGGAAATGGAGTAGTGTTGATGAATTTCCATATTTCTATACTATCTAGCATAGGTGTTTCCGTAACAGGATCATTCCACATCCTGCCGTCTAAGAGAAGCATAGGCCTTCCATAGTGATCCTGAGAGGCACTTAAGGGGAGCTCTCTCACCCTCTCTGCCATAGCCTCGTCTAAATGTTCCTCAGGATATAGCATTTCGGGAACCTTACTCTTATCCTCACCCTTTAACCTCTTTGTAACCCTAAACTCCATGATAACTCCGAGGTTTTCATCCTCTGGCAAATCCATGTTAATAAGCTTAAATTTTTCTCCTTTATACTTAGAAAAGTCTATTACTAAGTCAATTCTCTCTGCCGGCTCCAGCTCAAAGGAATTAATGGATACTGGATGATGAAGAAGTCCACCATCAGTGCCTAACTGAGTGAAGCTTCCTCCATTTTCTAGAGCAAATGTATATCCTCTGGTGTTAGAAGCATTTACTATTCTAAATCTATACTTTCTAGGCTCCACCTCTAAATAAGGCCAGAGCTTTCCATTAACCACAATGGTATTGCCTAAAAAGGCAGGAACTACTGAAGGAGAAACAGAAACGGGAGGATTAGGGCCTTCAGGATAAAACAATGACCCATCCTCTTTGAAAGTCCTATCCTGTATTAGGAGAGGTATTTCATACTCTCCCTCTGGAAGTCCAAGGGTCATCTCGTTTAAATCTCGAAGGAGATAAATACCTGCAAGACCAGCATATACATTTAGTCTTGTAGTACCTAAGCTATGGTCATGGTACCAAAGGGTGGTACTAGGCTGATGATTAGTATACCTGTAAACCTTATTCTTAAAGGCTTTTCCTGTAAAGGCTTAATTTCTGGTATACCAAGCATCAGGGGAGCCATCACTATCAGGGGCTACATTGGCACCATGAAGATGCACCACAGTTCTTACTTCCGGGGTTCCTATGGAGCCATGGAGTGTTTTATCTACAGGGAGAAAATGCTTAAAGGGAAGATCATTAATCCATCTCACATATATATCTCTATCTCTTAGGGCTTCTATAGTTGGACCTGGATATATTCCATCATAGCCCCATATCTTTGTAGGAGGAAAGGCTTTATGGAATCTGTGACGACCTTCCTTCATTACTATTTCATAATAATTTTTCCCTTCATAAGGATTTACCGCCCTAGCCTGTGGCATAATTGGTAGCTCATCTACGAACTTTGGTATGGTTGAAGGTATTGATGGGTCAACCTTTATGGGCTTCTTATTTATTGATATATCTATATCTTTCAAATCATTCACTCCTCACGATATCATCTAAAGTTTGCAGGATATATACTCACAAAAATAAAATTAAAAATATCCTATTGTATTATATGTTCATGGGTGAATTTTAGTGATTTTATATAATAATAAGCCTAAAAGCATAATCTTGATAATAATCTCTATCCCACTGGTGTATTAGCATCCTGTATGTCCTCATTCTCTATGTCCTTAATCAGCTCTTTAAGTATTATTGAGCCTTTTTCGTCAAATACTAGCTTTTGGATTTTACTGTTCTTACAGATTACATTAAAGTCATGGAATAAAGGTAAGAATATAATATTGCCTTCCATATAGCTTTTGATGGAATTCATAATTATAATTCTATCCTGATTAGCCCCTCTGTTATACTCCTGAACTAAGTTATTATAGTTCTCCTCCTTAAGGAAAACAGGATTATCTAGAGCTCCAAAGGATAAATAATAATCCTCCTCATTAAGAGTTTTTACAGGATATAAAATCATGCTGTAATC
The DNA here is from genome assembly GCA_023440105.1 of Bacillota bacterium. Lineage (GTDB taxonomy): Bacteria > Bacillota > Clostridia > Clostridiales > Clostridiaceae > JAEXZL01. Next base: position 4,249 of record JAEXSY010000520.1, on the reverse strand, counting down.
CTCCCGTTTACTTTCTTCAGAAAGCTTATTTTGGTTTACATATCTTATAGAAACCTGAACCTCTAAAAGCTCCTTTAAAGACTTTTCTATATAGCTTCCGATTTTTCTACATCTTTCTGTATCTAGTGATAGAATATAAAGCTTATCTTTATCTTCCACCAGAGAGGTCTTTAAATATTCCTCTCCAATAGCAACCTGCCTTTTAGCATAGGCTTTTGATAACGTATTATCCTGAGAAGCTGAAGCAAATATACTATCCTCTTCATTTGTCTTATCAGTATAAAAGGCATTACCATAGGAAAACATAGAAAACTTTAAGCCTTCTAAGGAATAAAAAGCCTGAGAGGAAGTAAGGACCTTTTCTATAGCCCTTCTAAAAGCAATATCAGTAGTTTCCATATTAAATTGAATTCCATAGCTGCTTCCACTGAAGGATTTAACTGCAGCTCCCTGATCTTCTAAATAGGAGAGTTGATTTAGAGGAGGATTATTAAACAAATCACATAAACCCATATTAAAAGCTGTCAGTGCTTCCTCACCTCCCTGGACTAAGGTTAGTATAATATCACTATTATTGCTGTTTAGCTTCTGATAATAATAAGGGTTTCTCGAAAGAATTAATCTCTTATCATCAAAGTCTTTAATATAAAAGGCTCCTGTATAGCTTATAGAGCTATAATTTTCATTTAAGCTAGATATTTTTTCTATGGGCCTAAGATAATATTCCTCCCCTGCTAAGGCTTCTAAAAACCCTTCGTCTTTATAATTCATACGAAATATAAGGGTATCTTCATCGGGAGCCTTTATAGCTACCCCCTGAAAGGAGGTGTTCCCCTTATGATAATCTAAAACTCCATAAACCATCTTCAAGCCCTCAGAGAGGTTATCCTCCTCTGAACTGCTTAAGAGCTCTTGAAAAAAATTTATAAAGGAGTGTGAAGTAATCCTTTCCCCACTGCTATAATAAATATCTTTCCTTAGGGTAAAAGTATACTGAAGTCCATCTTCGCTTGTATCAATATCTTCTGCTAGAACTGGAATGATATTGCCCTCTTGATCCTTCCCTACTAATCCCTCAAATAATCCCTTATATATATATGCATGTTTATCTTCACCCTTTAATGAAGAGGAAAAACCTTGAGGGAGAGATTCTGTCATATATATTATGTCTCTATGATTATTTCCAGTGGCTTTTTGTCCTTCTTCCTTATAAATGCAAGAGGAAAATAGTAGTGATAAAATAATTAACATAAGAGTCAGAGATACTCTTTTATTCATTCCATCATCTCCCTTCCTTACTATATTTAAAAGTATTACCATATTAAATAACACTTAAACAGCTTATATAAAGGGATAATAATATTTGACTCTCAGCATTTTTATTTCTGAACATTAAATAATATGCTATAATAAATTATTAATCTTAGTATCTGTGGAGGTATGGCTAATGCTTTTAGCACTTCAAATTATAGGAATAATATTTATGATAACCTTAATATTTATAGCTGTTTGGGGCTTTATTTTGGCAAATCAAGCTTATAATCAAATGAGATATCAAAACTACCTGTTAGAGAAGATAACTCAAAATATCTATATGCTTGCCTGTAAGCTAGATGGAAATAAGGATAATGAAAGTAAAAGTAAAGAGCTTGATCAAAATAAATGACATATTTAAAGGGTTCGGAGGAATATTTCTCCGAACCCTTTTATTAAACTAACCAAGCATCGCTTCAAACTCTTCTTCATTTATTATTTTAACACCTAAATCCAGAGCCTTTTGATATTTTGAACCAGCATCCTCTCCTACAAGGACATAATCTGTCTTTTTGCTGACACTCCCTGCTACCTTTGCTCCTAAGGACTCAAATTTTTCTTTGATAGAGGTCCTAGTATAATTCTTAAGAGAACCTGTCACAACTACTGTCTTTCCCTCAAAGGGGCTTTCTGAAATCTTAACCTCTTCAAAGGAAGGCTTTACCCCAAGCTCTAAGAGCTCATTAATAATCTTAAGAACCCTCTCCTCTTTAAAGAATACAACAATGCATTCTGCAACGATATCCCCTAAATCCTGTATAGCTACCAGCTCTGGGAAGGTAGCATCGATAACCCCCTGAAGGGTTTTGAAGGTCTTTGCCAGGTCGCTGGAGGTTTTGGCTCCAACATTAGGTATACCTAAGGCATAGATAAAAGCATCTAGAGTGCAATTTTTGCTCTTTTCTATGGCATTTATTAGATTTGTCGCCTTCTTTTCTTTAAACTTATCCAGAGTTAAGAGGTCATCCTTTTTAATTCTATACAAATCCGATACGGATTTTATATCAAGCTTTTCAAAAAGCTGCTCTGCAGTCTTTTCACTGAAGCCTTCGATATTCATGGCAGAACGACTGGCAAAGTGAACTATAGTCTTTACCATTTGAGGCTTGCAGGATAATGTGTTTTCACAGAAATAGTGGGCTCCCTGAAGTACTATATGAGCACCACAAGCAGGACAAGCTTCCGGAGGAATTATCTCCTCTGTCCCTTCCAAGGTATCCTCTATAACGCCCATTATTTCAGGGATTACGTCATTAGACCTCCTAACGAAAACATCAGAACCTAATCTTACGTTCTTGCGCTTAATATCCTCCATGTTGTTTAAGGTTGCTCTCTTAACTGTAGCTCCAGCTAAGTCTACTGGTTCTAGGATGGCAGTAGGCGAAACCCTTCCGCTCCTGCCTACATTCCACTCCACCTCTAATAGCTTTGTGGTTGCCTCCTGGGCTTCAAATTTATAGGCTATAGCCCATCTTGGAAATTTAACGGTATTTCCCAAGAGCTCTCTAGTTTTTATATCATTGATAGCTAGAACCACACCGTCTATATCATAATTTAACTGAAAGCGAACTTCCTCAATATAATTGATTTCCTTTTCCACTTCCTCAAGAGTTCTGCAGACTTTAAAATACTCATCAGTAGGAAAGCCCATTTCTCTAATAAAGGACATCATCTCCTCATAGGACTTAAAGGCTTCACCTTCATTATAACCCACATCATAAAAGAAGGCGGAAAGATTTCTTTTTGCCGTTTCCTTGATATTTAGATTTCTAAGAGCTCCAGCAGCGCCATTTCTAAGATTCTTAAGAGGCACTAAGGCCTCACTATTGTATTTTTCGAAGGCTTCACGGGTCATGATAGCTTCACCATGAATTTCTATGGTACTGTAATTATTAATCTTTAATGGAATGGAATTTATAGTCTTTGCCTGAAGGGTTACATCCTCTCCTACGGTACCGGTGCCTCTGGTAGCTGCTTTTATAAGGATTCCCTGCTCATCATAGGTTAGATTTATTGTAAGACCATCAAATTTCTTTGTAAGAACATACTCCAGCGACGGAAGCTTATCCTCATGAGTTAAGTTGTAGTTATTTACAAACTTAATATTTCTATCATGCCACTCTTTAAGCTCCTCCAGGCTCTGTGCCTTGTCAAGGCTCCAAAGTCTGGCCTTATGAGTGTACTTTGAGAATTCAGGCAGTACCACATCACCTACCCTTTGAGTAGGTGAATAGGGCAGCAGATATCCCGTTTCCTTTTCTAAAGCCTTCAGCTCATCATAGAGCTTATCATAGGTTTTATCTGGTACACTGGGGTTATCCAGGACATAATATTCATGAGCGTATTTATTTAAAAGCTCCACAAGCTCTTCGATTCTATTTCTTTTCTCTTCCATCCTATACTCTCCTACAAATCAATTATAGTTTTTCTAAAGCTGCTATTGACAGCATGAGGGTTTTAACTCCATTTTTATCAAAGGCTACAGTAAGCTTAATATCATCATCAGCCTTTGAAAAACTTACGATGGTACCTATTCCAAACTTTTTGTGCTTCACCTTTAGCCCCATACTAACCTCTGAAGGCGTTAAGAGTCCACCAGAATCTCCATCAAGCACAGACTCAAGAGTCTTTTTAGGAGAAGAGCTCATACCAGAGCTGGAAAAGCCTCCCTTATAGCTGTTTCTTAAGCTGTGGGGATTATTGTATTCCATGTATGCTCCACCGCTTCTTCTTTCAGAGATAGCCGCCTTCTTTCCATCAGCATTTACATGCTCGATGAGGTCTTTCTTTATTTCATTTAAGAAATCTGAGGGTGCATAGGCTACAGTTCTTCCAAAGACCCTTCTTATTTCAGCATGAGTCATATAAAGGGTTTCCTTAGCTCTAGTTATCCCTACATAACAGAGTCTTCTAGCTTCCTCAAGCTCCTTAGGAT
>JAEXSY010000516.1 GCA_023440105.1 Bacillota bacterium | reverse complement strand
GTGATTATATGTCTCCAAACGATTATGAAGAGCTGTATCATAGGCTTCAGCAGGGCGAATTGCAGATGGCAGGTTAAGATGAGAAAAACCTCATTTTAACTTGTACTAAATCTTGACATAGGACCATTTTATATTATGTCCATCTTCAACAAAAACATAATCCCAGCCAAGAGATTTAAAATAATTATCCTTACACTCACCCTTATTTGTTCTTAACTCAGATAATTTATTTGATAAATATCCATGATTTTCTGGAATAGACATATTATTATCATTTACAACAACTATTAGCCCACTGCCCATTTCTCCGGCGTAATTAATCCCTTCAAAAGCCTCACCTCCATCAAGAGAAGAATCACCTATAACTGCGATTATATTTTCATTACCATGTTTTATATCTCGTGCTTTAGCCAGTCCACATGCTAAACTAATTGATGTAGAAGTATGTCCGATATTAAATATATCATGAATGCTTTCATCTGGATTAGTATAACCAGATATACCAGATATGTCTTCATTTATAAAAAATTCTTTTCTTCCAGTAATTATTTTATGAACATAACTTTGATGAGAAACATCAAATATAATTTTGTCTTTTGGCGAATCAAAAACATAATGTAATGCAATTGTTAATTCCACAACTCCTAAATTTGATGCTAGGTGACCTCCAGATTTACTAGCCTTATTAATTAAAATTTCTCTTACTTGAGATGCAACTATTTTCAAATCGTTGATGTCACATTTTTTTAAATCATCAGGGGAAAAAATATCGTATAGATTCATTTTGAAAACCTTTCTATATCAATTCCATAAATATCATTTAAATTAGTAAGGCATCGCCATCCTAATTTCTCTATTTTAGATACATCTTGAGTAAATTCCAAATGTGGTAAATATCCGGTTTTATTGCTATCTTCAATATCAAATTCTACACACAATGACGGTCTAAATCTATTAAATAAATTTTCCGTCAAATCTTTCATGCTAAAATAGGTTTTGGGGTCAGTTATATTGTAAGTTTCACCAGAAATTCCCTTTACTAAAACCAATAATATTCCAGTAACCGCATCTAATGTATATACTATAGATTTTTTACTACTTCCATCTGACTTCATAACTAAATTACGCTGTTCAATCATACAACGTAATATTTCATTAAATATTCTTTGCTCATCATATGGTTGTAATAATCCCTGAATGGATGAAGGTCTAACAATCTTAACATTAGTTCCATATTCTTTAAACATAGCATAACACAAAAATTCGGCAGCTTTCTTTCCTAAAGGATATCCGCTTCTAATATCCAAACTATCAACGGCACCAACAAATGTTTCTTTAAGAGGTGTATTGGTATTAGGAATTCCATATGCCTCTACAGATGACAAATATACCATTTGGGCATTTTTATCCCTAGCTATTTCTAATATTACTTCAGTAGAATCAACAATTGTACGTATAGTTTCAACAGGAAACTCAGTAAAGAACTTTCTACCTGTAGGAGCAGCAGCATGTATAATATAATCTATACTTATATCATTTAAAAAACTTTTTTCTTCTCCGTATCTACACATAGTAATCAAATCACTAGATTCAACATACTTTGGCAACACATTCGGATTCCTAGTAGATGCATAAACATGACAATTCATGTTATTATGCTCATTTTCATACAAAATCCACTTAATTATACCGGTTCCAGTCATACCATTGCTACCAGTTATAAGAATATTTTTATTCTTAAGCCATTTGCAAAAAGAATATTCTTTTAGATATCTATTATACTCTTTCTTTTCTAATTCTGTTAAAATCAAGATTCATACTCCTCTTCTGATAAACACTCCATTGCTTTATAAAAAATTATATCTTCTTTAGTTGTGATTTTAATATTACATTCAAATCCTTTGGAAAAATATATCGTTGTTCCATATTCTATAGCCATAGTATTAGCATACACAAAGTCATTCCTATTATCTAAATCAGCTTTTTCATATAAATTTCTTATAAGTTCATATTTATATGCTTGAGGTGTCTGTACTCTAATAATTTCACTACGTTCAATCTGTTCACTACCATATTTTTGATTGTATGTTCTTATTACAGTATCCCTACATTGCACCGAACTACAAGCATTACCATTTTTCTCAGCAACCTGAACCATGTCATCTATAATAATTTGTGGAACTATAGGACGCGCTGCATCATGAATTACAACCATATCATCATTATTGAGTTTATCTTTTAACGAATATACTCCTATTTTAGTAGAATCATGACCTGTTTTACCGCCAGGAATTACTGAAACAACTTTGTTTAAATCATATTTATCTACTAATTTTCGCATATATTCAATCCAATCTTTTAAACATACTACTGTAATTCCATCTATTCTGTTGTTTCTCTGAAATTTTTCTATTGTGCTAACAATAATAGGCTTTCCATTCACTACCAAAAATTGTTTTGGATAATCTAAATTCATCCTACTGCCTACACCACCAGCTAATATTATTACATGAACTTTCATTGTCAACATCCTCAACCATATCTTATTTTGTGTATACTATATTGGCTATAATCCATTGCTATCTAACTAAGATATTATGAATATTTTTTCCTGCATATTTGTCTTTATGAATCATTTTACTGATAATCTTCTGTCTTTCAAATTTTAACGGATCTATACCATTACGCAAATTTTTTAATATTTTTTCCAATTCTTCCCAAGAAGAAACCCAATACATACCATTACTCATACCTTTACCACTAGCGAAATTATGTATACTATCTTTATTGTAACAATATATAACTGGTTTTCCAGTAACTAAAAATTCGGGAATAATTGATGATGTATCTGAAATCAAGCAATCTGCATGATAAAACATAGGTAAATAATCCGTATTACCGTCTATATTCATGTTATCACTACTACCATACAACGCAAAAAACTTCTCTCTTTCCGCTTCTGTAAACTCGCCAGTAGTCTCCCATTCACTCCATGATTGAGGATGAGGTCTAAATACAAAGTCTATATCCAAATTATTTTTACAAAATTCTACTAATAAATCCTTATATTTAAAAAAATGACAATTTCCTTCGAGTGTATTCCACCTAGGAGTCCAAATAACTCTAAAATGATTTTCTCGTTCTCTATAACTCCATATTTGGGAATCTATATTTTGATACTGTTCTAATCCATCATACTTAGGATAACCTGTCATTTCTACACAAGGAACTGATAAATTATACACAGAAAATCTATTATACAAATAGTTTAATTCAGCACTGTTTTGAGCAAAAACATACGAACAGTCTTGTAAAAAATCAATAGGATAACACGAATCTGCAACATCATAATGCTCCATATTATCCATAAAATCAAAATATGCTACATAGCATATCTTGGCATAAGTAGAAACAACACTACTTTTATAGTCAGGACATCTTGTTATGTTATAAGGCTGCTGAAAAAAAACATAATCCGGATTTAATGTTTTTAAATCAAACCATTCTTTAGTTTCATAATTATATCCGTTAATACAACCATACTCTTTCCAAAATTCTTCTGCACCTTCCGACTCATATATTTCATGGTACAACCATTCTCCAGGAATTTCTTTTTTATTGGGAATAGCAACAATATAGACATTAAAATTGTTGTCCTTTTTCAATTCCTCATACACACTTTTAAGAGCTCCCCATACAGCTGGACGATGGCATACAAAAACTACGTTAATTTTTTCTTTTTTTAACTTCTTTAATTTAATTCTTAAATCAATATTCTTATTGTATAAAATACGATTATGCTCTTTTAATGCGTCTAACTCATCTATTATCATGTAGTATTTCTTTACAATACCTATTCTATTTACTTTTTCTTTAAAAAATGACTTAAACATATTAAATTCCTTTCTCAAAATTTACTTTTGAATCTGTATATCCAATATTTTATTTGCATATTTATACATTCTTTAATTTCCATCAATTTTAATTTTCTTATTACTTGCTCTGTATCATCTTTTTCAGCACAGTTACTTTTATCAAAATTCAATATTTTATATAGCAAAGAATTTCGTGTATCTTTTGCTATGGCTAAATATTTATTATAATTATGTCCTAGTAAATTTTTTAATTCATTTCTCCAAACGAAAGTCTTCATTATTGCATATCTATTTCTGTATAAAACTGCCTCAGCAAATTCTTCTTCAAGATAATTTTTTAGTATATCATAACCGTAACAATTCAACACTGCTTGTTCTAATTCTCCCATACTATTATAGACACTACCTTCTGTTTGTCTATAAGCTAGTATAGGTTTATTTACTAAATAAAATCCTCCAAAATTTAGGTTGTTCATAACTATAGTATTATCATCGAATGCGCCTGCACTTTTTATATATTCTATTCGTTCTTTACCAAAGCACTTCTTAAAAACACAAGCAGCAGCAGGAGTATAATATCTTCTTATATACTCATATACATTTATCTCTCTTGAACACATATCTGGAAATTTTCCAAGTTTATTCTTAACTTCATAAGAAGGATACACATACTTAAAATTAAATCCCACAACGCTTAATGCTTTATTTGATTCAAAAATATTTAATGCTTCTGTAATAAAATTCTTGTCACAATAATAGTCATCGCCATCTAGTATGCAAAAATAATCTCCTGTGGAATGCTTAAGCAAGTTCAATCTATTTTCACTAGCTCTTGTCACGCTATAATATTTTTTTTTATTATCTCTAGGCATTACATATAGAAAGATATTATAGGGATACAGAGAAATATATTCCTTTACTATTTCAACAGTACCATCATCAGAGCCATCATCACCTACTAATATTTCCCACTCCTTGGGCTTTTCTATTGCCAGCAAGCTTTCTATACTATTTCGCACAAACTGCTCTTGATTATAATATGTAACTAAAAAAGATACCTTCATCCTTGCAATCCTTTCATAACCCCTATAAATACTACACACCTATCTTCCTTGCCGGACAACCTACGTACGTTTGTCCGCATCCAAGATAATTTTTAACCAAAACCGCTCCGGCACCTAAAATAGTTCTATTGGGTACTTTTATCTCATCTATTACAGTAGCATTTGCTCCTATAAAACAATTATCCCCTATTTCTGACATGCCAGCTATTACACCCCCTGGAGCTAACCAACAATTATTTCCTACTACAGATCTATGAGCAATCTGTACTCCATTCCATATGAAACTATTATTTTTAACAATAGCACCAATTTGAATAACTACTCCTTCAAACACGAAAACATTCTGTCCAATTTTGACACTTGGATGAACAATAGCTTTACTACTAATATAAGATGCACAATGATATCCTAAACTTACAAAGTACTCTACCAGCCTAGCTCTAGCGTCGTTTTGTAGCACATACGATATAGCCACAAAAACATCCACCTCATCTTTATTGAAAATATGTAATGCATCTTCAATACAAAATACTTTTACCCCCCCCATATTTATATTATCTGAATAATATTTCTTTTCAACAGCAAATCCAACTACTTCATACTCTGAATCATTAGTAAAATAATCATATGCTATAGAGGCTGTTTCTCCAGCACCAATAATAAGTAATTTTTTATCCATCTATAATTCCCCCTGACAAAATATGTATAAGCACTAGCGTTATATATCCAACATCCAGGTTTCATAAGTTATAGTCCTACCACCAAAACCTTCTTTTTGAGATATCAAACCGTTATTTAATAAATGACCATTATTTTCAGTTGAAATACCAAAATCAAGCCAAGATTTTGAATCTCTATACTTCGAAATTACCTCACTTACTGTATAATCTAGTGCGCCTATCCTACGAGCAATATCATTTGCAGCCAAATATTGAGTATGGATACCCTTATCATACTCAAACAACAAAGTACCAGCAATAATTTCATCGTTCATAAAAGCTCCAAACAAATGAATATTATCTGGAAATAACCCTTTTAGCATACTTAACTCGCCTCCAGTATGGACAGCCGTAGTACCATGATGCTTCTGCAATACTTCATTCTCTAATTTTATAAATCGTTGAAAGTCAGCTTCAGAAAATAATTCCTTTACTATAACGCCTTCTCTCTTAGCTCTAGATATCTGAGCTTTTCTTCCCTTAGGCATTTTCAACGGATTCTTCAAGTCAATAACAGTAGAAGGCTCTATTTTTCTTATATTGAAATTATGAACAAAAAGACTATAACGATCTTCTTCAGATGGTTGCTTATGATAAAAATGTGGTATTACTTTATAAATCAATCTAGTAAAACCATTATATCTCAAATATTCTAATAACAAGTCAAAACACTCTAACATTGTGTGTTGCTTCATATTAGAATCGGTAATAAATCCGCCATATGTTAATCCACCATGAGATACTACTTCATCGTCATGCTCACTCATAGGAAGAATAGCAATCAATTCATTTTTATCATTATAGAACATCAAAGAATGATCTATAAATCTGTCTTTGTGATATTCCATAAACCCCCTATCGAACATGAATAACGGCTGTTTACTATTTTTGTTAAAGAGATTCCACTCTTCCCTTCTATCATCAGTATATTTTAATATGTTCATAACATCACCAAACTCAACAATAAGTGATAAATCAAATAAATTTATTCAATACATCAATCACATATCCTACTTCATCATCATTCATACCATAATACATAGGAATGCTCAATACAGTTTTACTAATCTCCTCTGCAATAGGCAATTCACCTTCTGCAATATGTAAATCAGCATAAGCACCCTGCATATGCATAGGAATAGGATAATGCTTAACAGTTCCGATGCCGTTATCCGCAAGATATTTTTCCAGATCATCACGCTTATCACAACGAATTACAAAAACATGATAAACATGCTCATATTCTTTAGAAGTTGCAAGCGGTAGCTTAATCAAAGGATTTTTGATTTCTTCTAGATAACGCTTAGCGATAGCTCTACGAGCATCATTCCATTTATCAAGCATAGGCAATTTTACACGCAAAAATGCGGCCTGCATTTCATCCAGACGGCTATTTGTACCTTTATAAATGTGATGATATTTATAATCAGAACCATAGTTACCTAAAGCTCTAACCTTGTCAGCAATCTCTTTATTATTAGTAGTAATGCAGCCACCATCACCAAGTGCGCCTAAATTTTTACCCGGATAGAAGCTCCAAGCTGCTGCGTCGGACAAAGCACCAACCTTTACACCCTTATATTTTGCACCATGTGCCTGAGCAGCATCTTCAATCACATATAATCCATGTTTTTTAGCAATTGCATTAACAGCGTCCATATCAACAGCTCTGCCTTGCAGATGTACGGCAATAATAGCCTTTGTTTTTTCAGTAATCTTTTCTTCAATTTTAGTTACATCAATATTGTAGGTCTCAATAGTAGGCTCTACAAAAACCGGAACCGCACCAGTGAAAGAAACCGCTAAAGCAGTTGCAATATAGGTATTAGACGGTACAATAACCTCATCACCAAATTTGATATCAAGTGCTTTTAAAATTAGATAAATTGCATCTAAACCAGTAGCAACACCTACGCAATACTTAGTATTGCAGTAAGCAGCATATTCCTCTTCAAATTTTTGGCATTCTTCACCTTGGATAAAATAGCTTTTATCCATTACTTTATTATAAGCAGCGTCAAGCTCTGCTCTAATTTCATTGTGCATAGGCACAAACGTTGCAAACGGAACCTTCATCATTTATTATCACCCACGCTATTATTAACAAATTTTAAGAATTCGTCGTAATCTCTAATATAGTCACTTTCATCATATAGCTCTGATGCTAAAACCAAAAGTACGGCATCAGGAGAAAAATCAAACATCTCTCTCCACATATTATTAGCAACATACAATCCCTCATACGGCTTTTCCAAAGGAACCACTTTTTTTTCAAAGCCGTTATCAAGACGTACCTTGCAAGAGCCGTGAATACAAATCAATATCTGTTCTAATGCTTTATGTGCATGAAAACCTCTGGTCACACCATCAACAGTATCATACATATAGTAAACACGCTTAACCTTAAACGGAATATCCTTTAATTCCTCTAATGCCACCAATTGACCTCGTTGATCACCATGTGGCTGAAAAACATATTTTATAACCTGCATCGTAACTCTTCCCCAAGCTATTAATCTTCCTTACTAAAATGCAATCTATCCTCTGCAACCCTCTTTAAATGCTCGCCATAGGGTGACTTACCATAAAGTTTAGCAGATTCCAAAAGCTGTTCCTTATTAATCCACTGCTCATGATAAGCAATTTCCTCAGGAGCAGATATAACAACGCCTTGACGATTTTGTACGGTTTGAACAAACAGTGCTGCTTCCATTAAACTTTCCATAGTGCCGGTATCAAGCCAAGCAAAGCCCCTGCCCAAAACCTGGGCTTTTAAACGATTTTTCTGTAGATACATATCGTTTAAGGTTGTGATTTCCAATTCACCTCTTGCAGAAGGCTTAACAGCCTTAGCCATCTTAGCAACGCCTTTAGGATAAAAGTACAGTCCGGTAATACAATAATTAGACTTAGGATTTTGAGGCTTTTCTTCCACAGAAACAACACGTAAATCCTGATCAAACTCAACAATACCAAAACGTTCGGGATCCTTTACATAATATCCAAAAATAGTTGCCTCACCGTTTTTTGCATTGCTAACGGCCTCTTGTAAATTCTTTCTAAACCAACCACCATAGAAAATATTATCGCCTAAAATCATAGCGCACTCTTCATCACTTATAAACTCTTCACCAATAATAAAAGCCTGTGCCAAGCCATCCGGGCTAGGTTGAACCGCATAGGAAAGATTAATGCCAAAATGGCTACCATCACCAAGCAGTTCTTTAAATCTAGGAGTATCCTCAGGAGTAGAAATAATAAGAATATCTCTAATGCCTGCAAGCATTAAAGTTCCCAACGGATAATAAATCATCGGTTTATCGTAAATAGGTAACAATTGCTTAGATGTTACCCTCGTTAACGGATATAATCTAGTACCTGAACCACCAGCCAAAATAATTCCCTTCATAAAAAAGCCTCCGTAATTCTCTTATTCTAAGCCTTCAACAGCATTAAATTCTTCTACACGTTTGTAGATTTCATTTAAGTATGCATCACCTTCAGCATAAAGCATTTCTGTATTATTCTTAAAATCTTTCAGTTTATCACTATGCTTTTCATAATAAGCAGCAATAATCTTTTTTTCTATAGAATTTTTCCACTTAAAAAGTTGCTTTTGAGGGAATTTATTGTTCACAAATATTTCTGCTTCTATTTTTTTACAATCTTCCAAATATCCTGTTCGCTTAGAGTGATTGGGGTTGTTGCTTATTCCAATATCATCCCTATAAATTACATATATTTCACTAGAAACATTTACTCTTATATTCTCTTGATTAAACATATAATTCCACATAGGAACATCTTCAATCCAGGAATATCCCTGCAATATATCAAACAATTCATCCGTTAAAAGCTTTTTACTATAAAATACACCTGGAGCTTCTAAACAATTAGAATATTTTAAGCGTTCGCTAACAAGCTTTTTAGGGAAACTACTTTGCAAAATTTGCTTAAATGTGCGATTTTCTCCATAATCAACAATTTTCTCATTATGAAATTTCGCCACCTTGGTAATAGTTATATCACTATCTACATTACATTCAATTACATTATTTTTATAATATAAATCATCACCCGCAAGTGTTTTAAAATTATTAGTCTTTATACTTTTCAAAAGTGATATTTCGTTCTTAACAATTCCCCGATTCTTTTCAGGAACTAAAACATCTACATTTTTAAACAGTTTCCTATATTTACTAACCCACTTTTTGGCTACTGCAACTGTAGAATCTGTAGAATAATCATCAGCAATAACTAAATTAATCTCGTAACCTTTTCCGTAATTTTCGATCTGATATCTAATACTTTCAAGGTGTTCTATAATAAAATCTTCCTGATTATAGCATAATACACCAAAAGTAAATTCCTTCAATCCACTCACACAAACAACCTTCTCTCGCTTACTTTAGCAACCCTTTGCCTTTTTCGCTGCTCCCGACAGCTTAGCATACAACTTATGTATAAAGGAACCCTTAAGCAGCATTCTATCCTTACCTCTCAATTTAACCTTGAGTTTTTTATAATTAGCATCAATAAATCCCTTTACATCCTTAAAACGCTCACTGGATTCATCCTCACCGTTAGCATAAAATGCTGTAAGGGTAGACAAAGCTGTGCTGACCGCATTCTTTCTGCACGCCTCTACGGATACTAACTCATTAGTCTCTGCAAAAGCCAATCTCTCTTTATAGCCTAAAAATTGATCATATCGGCTTTTGCTATTAAAGGAGGATGCAACAATAGAGGACTCTCTTTTAATGTAGTAGTAATATGGCTTGCACATGTAACCAACTCGTTTGGAGTTAAAAATTATCTTATATGTAGTGGCTACATCCTCATATACTCTTCCCTTAGGATAGCGTACATCGGCAACAACACTTCTTTTATAAATTTTGTTGCAGGCAGAATTATCCAAAGCTCCATCAAGAATCTCATTAATAGCTTCTTGACCTACAAAAATCTTATCTTCATCGTATCTGGGTTTAAACTTAAGCTTTTCCCCTCTAACAATATATACATCAGCACATACAACATCTAAATCATGCTTATCCATATACTCGAGCATTTCTTCGTACATATGTGGGTCAATATAATCGTCACTATCTATAAAGCTCAAAACCTCGCCCTTGGCAGCTTCAATACCAAAGTTACGAGCATCACTTAAGCCACCATTTTCTTTGTGGATAACCCTGATACGGCTATCCTTTTTTGCATATTCATCACAAATTTTGCCACAATTGTCAGGAGAACCATCATCAACAAGCAGTAATTCAAAATCCTTAAAGCTCTGGTTCAAAATAGACTCCACACATTTGTGAATATATTGCTCAACCTTGTATACTGGCACTATGATTGATAATCTAGGCATATCATTTCTCCTCATTAATGAGCATCTGCTTAATGTACTTGTTCATAGTATAGTTGGCATAGCTTACAGATAAAATAAAACCTAGTTTACCATCCAGAATACCTAATTTCAAAATATACATTTTGAAGAATGCAAACATAGGACGTAGAACAATATCCAGTAAGAAATTAGTTTTCTTACCCCTTTGAACATTCTTCTCGGCTCCTAATGTAGAGTATTGATTCATTTTACGCAGATATTGTTCCCATGTTTCATATGTATAATGAATCATGGTCTTATGCAGCTTTTTATCCTCAAACTGATGTACAATTTTAGGATGTACAAACCCTTCAACATAGCTTCCCTCTGTAGGCATAAGACGGCATACCCAGTCAGGACTCAGAGGACCATGTTTAACCATTTTATGCTTAAAGTGATTAATACGCTTTACCCAATATCCATATTTTTTACCATCTGCAACTACTTTTTTTATTTCCTCACAGAGCTCCGGAGTGCAGCGTTCATCAGCATCAATAAAGAATATCCACTCATACTTAGCCTGTTGGATAGCGAATGTTTGTTGTCCACCCCAGTCACCGTTCATGCTGCGATGAATAACACGTGCACCTAAACTCAAAGCAATTTCTTCAGTCTTATCAGTGCTGCCATCATCAATAACAACCACCTCGTCTGCAAAAGTACAGCTTTCTATACATTCTTTTATGTTATTTTCTTCATTTTTAACTAAAATCAAAACGCTTATTGCCATTACAACAACCTACCCTTCCTAAGGTTATCTACCAATTATTCTTGCAAAATGCTCTCGCAGCTTTGCGTAACGTTCAATTACATAGTCTGCAGCATCAGGCAGCAGCTTTTTCTGCGCCATAAATTCTGCATAGGCTTTTTCATCAGTATTGAGCTTTTTAATAAGCTCTAGATTAGCCTTGTTATCGCCATCCTTTTCCCAAAAGATAACAGCATCTCTGTTAATCAAACCAGGCTCAGGATTATTATTAGCACCATAATACAGAGGGATACAGTCTGACATAAAGGCATCAAAGAGCTTTTCCGTAACATAGTATTCTGTAT
>JAEXSY010000328.1 GCA_023440105.1 Bacillota bacterium | reverse complement strand
ATAATCAAGAAGCATAATCTCTTCTTCTCTTATCCTACCAACTACATTGGTCTTCCCTGAAATCTCCATGTCCTTAAGGGCTATCTGCAGCTCACCAGCATACTGCATATAAAGGTCATTTTCTATTAGTATGTCCCCTCTTTTAATCTCCCTAGTGTTATGAGGCTCAAAGGTTTTTCCTTTATATTTAACTCTACTTTGAGTACTTCTTATCATGTAATCAGATACATCCCCTCTATAAAAATGAGGCTCCTCAAGGACTATTCTCTTCTCTAGATCACTTATGCCTTCATAAAGTTCAATTCCAAAGGTGAGCTTTTCAGTATTTATTGCTGTCAGAGCTTTAAGCTCATCCTCACTGGCATAGCAGTTAGAAATTATTATATCATCAATAAGTCCTGTTGCTATCATATGCTTAGCTTGAACCTCAATAGAAAGTCCTCTGTGAAGCTCCAAGGTTGGCAGTCCTTCCATTATTGGCCAGGGTCCAAAGGTAGCTTCTTTAGAGCTTACAAAGGCGGCAGTCCTCAAACCACCCTTCTTGAATTCTTCACTGACTTTAATAAAATGGTCATAAGAAAGTCCAGAATATCTATGAGGATAAAAATTATGGCAGCCTAATAAGTTTTCTTTATTTGGTCTATAGCTTAAAAGATTCTCTATATATCTATTGGCATTGCTCATATTAACTTCTATTTTTAGCTTATAAGGATTATGGGTCATCATAGACTCTTCTAACCCAGAATAACCCATATCAAGTCTTATTCCATATACCCCTAAATCATTAAAAAAGGAAAGATCAGTATAGCTTATCCCAAGCTCACCAAATATTCTAGGACTCACGTCAGCTATTACCTCCATGCCCTTTTCTCTTCCATAGCTTATGGTTCTCTTAAACGCCTTTAATATATTTTCTTTATCCCCTTCCACAGATAAGAGGCAGGTAAACACTCTTTTTACGCCATACCTATGGGCTAGGTCTATATACTCTAAATCCTTTTCTGGATCTGAATGTCCAGGATATAATGATATACCAAACTTATGCACAAGCATCACTCCTTATTTTTATATCACCACAGCTCACTAATCAATAGCTCAATAATATTATTTATCTCCTCAGTACTATATTTAATCTTAAATCTTTCTTCTATAGGCTGAAACTTCATTTTTAAATACTGGTACAGCTCTTTATGTCTAATATCTGCTTCCTCAGTAGAATCCTTTTCATGAAGATACTGATGATTTATTATTTTCTCTGTGAGACAGCCAATATGCATCAATATACCATGGAGCTTTTCACTATCAAAAACTAAAGTAAATTTATCTCTAGCATTTAAAATAGTATTATAAAGGTTATTAAGTAACCAGCTTCCCTCTGGCAGGTTTAGATGCGTAGTATATATATTTAACAGCATCTTAAATATTTCTTTATACTCAATTTTATCAGGGAGATATTCCCTTAAAAAGCTTTCCAAGGAAACATAATCAATTCCAGGCATATCCACCTTAAAAGCACTGATAACCTTTAATATAGTGTACTTTTCTGATAGGTTTAATATTGAGTTATGAAACTGTTCTTTATCCCTAAGAGATAAATTTATCACCTTATAGTCATCAGAAGGATAGGCTGAATGAACCAGCTCCTTAATTCTTTCAGCTGTTCCTTCTCCTGTATAGCAGGCAGTAACAATAATCTTTTCTCTACTATCCTCTCTGTGCTTTTCCTGGGAATCTGTATTTCTCCCTGCAGATTGAAGAGATGCAGCTATCTCTTTTAGAGGTACATTAATTAAAGCTTTTCGTATGGCTTCAATAACCATAGGAGTACTGGTCATATCTATAGCAATTGTATTGATTCCTGTTTCCTCTGTAATAACCTTTCCAAAGAATTTTAAAGAGCCCATATCTACTAAGATTAAGGCACCCTTTCCCTGATCATATTTTTTTACCATAGATTTAACATGCTCTAAGCCCTCTGCGGGTTTCATGGATAAAGGCATATCGAAGGCTTTACCATGGCTTGTATTTAAAAGCTCATTAGCCACCTCTACCATAGAGCTGGCTGTATATCTTCCATGCATGGCTACAATAACAGCTACTTTACCTTCCTTTTCTTCATTATCTGAAGCAAAAAACATAGTAATAAAGCCTAATTCATCGATAGGTACCTCTATGTTATACTTCTCCTCCAGCTTTTCACCTAAGACCATGGCAAGCTTAAATTCTCTAGCATAGTCTCTTTTAATGGTGCTTAGCTTTGGATTTTCTATAAGCTTGCCAGCTCTAGCCCTCTCTAAAAAAGCATCGAGATGAATAAGTAGTCCCAAGAAGGTATTTCTGCTGAGCTTTCTCTTGAGCTTGAAATCTGCAAGGGGCATGAAGGTTTTAAGAATATCATAAAGCTCTTCATCAATGAGATTTCTTATCTTTTCTTCCTCCTGCATGTCCAGCCTGCTCAGATAGCTTTCTAGATAATAATCTAACTCCTGGGAAAGCATCCTGGTCATGGTTTTATTATCATAGCCTTTATCTTGGAGAGTCTTTCCCCTCTGCTCAAGGAAGTCATATAAATTTTGAGAAAGATCGTATTTATCCTCCTCTCCTTCTTTACTGATGTATACTGAATCTGAAGTTATAGAGAGGCTATCAATGTTCTTAAGCTTTGCAGCATTTAAAATCCCCACTCTCACCTCTTCATTAAAATCCTGTAGGGCAATGGAGATATCATTTTTATCCTGACTTCTTAAAAATGCTTTGGCACAAGCTATCTGAAGGTCACTTTTCAGCTGTCCTATATTATTAAGACAGTCGTAGCTTAATACAGCTCTTAAGGCTTCTCTTTCAATCTCTATACTCTTTGATATTCTTTTAGACTCCTCCTTAAGGAAGGTTTTTACCAATAAGAGCCTTTCTTCCTCTGTTCTTTCTCTTAAGGATGGAAGATTAATTGTTACAGGTATCCTTCTTCTGAAGGTCTTGAGAAGAGCAGAATCGGCATTTTCAGTTGTAGCACAGATTAGCATCAAGGAAATATTTATCTCCTCTGTAC
>JAEXSY010000323.1 GCA_023440105.1 Bacillota bacterium | reverse complement strand
GTATAGGAGGAATAACTCATGGCTAAGAAAGTAACAGGAATGATTAAACTGCAGCTTCCTGCAGGTAAGGCGACTCCAGCACCACCAGTTGGTCCAGCTTTAGGTCAGCATGGTGTAAATATAATGGGGTTCTGTAAGGAGTTTAATGCAAAGACTGCAAACCAAGCAGGCTTAATAATACCGGTTGTCATAACAGTATACCAGGACAGAAGCTTCAGCTTCATACTTAAGACTCCACCAGCTGCTGTTCTTATAAAAAAGGAACTAGGACTTGATAGTGGTTCAGGAGTTCCTAACAGAACAAAAGTTGGTAAGCTTACTAAAGAGCAAGTTAAGAAAATAGCTGAAACAAAAATGCCTGACTTAAATGCTGCTTCTCTTGAGACTGCAATGAGCATGATCGAAGGAACTGCAAGAAGCATGGGCGTAACTGTTGAAGAATAATTCACGAAATAAGTGGGAGGTAAAAACCGCTAAAACCACAAAGGAGGCTTAATAATGGGAAAGAATTATATTGAAAGTGCAAAGTTAATAGACAAAAGTGTTTTATATACACCTGAAGAGGCTCTTGAACTTGCAGTAAAAACTGCAAAGGCTAAGTTTGATGAAACTATCGAGCTTCATGTAAGATTAGGGGTAGACCCAAGACATGCTGACCAGCAGGTTAGAGGAGCTGTTGTTCTTCCTAACGGAACTGGTAAAACTGTTAAAGTTTTAGTATTTGCTAAGGGCGATAAGGCTAAGGAAGCCGAGGCAGCAGGCGCAGATTTCGTTGGTGCTGAGGATATGATTGAAAAGATACAAAAAGAAAACTGGTTTGGATTTGATGTAGTTGTTGCTACACCTGACATGATGGGTCTTGTAGGTAGATTAGGTAGAGTACTTGGACCTAGAGGATTAATGCCTAACCCAAAATCAGGTACAGTAACCTTTGATGTTACTAAGGCAATAGCTGAAATAAAAGCAGGTAAAGTTGAATACAGAGTGGATAAAACCGCTATCGTTCACGTTCCAATAGGTAAGAAATCCTTTGAGGTTTCAAAGCTAGCTGAAAACTTCCGTACATTAATGGAAGCTCTTATAAAGGCTAAGCCAGCAGCTGCAAAGGGTCAATATGTTAAGTCAGTATCTGTATCCAGCACTATGGGTCCTGGAATTAAAATTAATTCCACTAAAGTTCTAGATTAGTATTGACACACTAAAGCAAGTTTGCTATAATAGCACTTGTTGAAATTGAATAAAGCTTCCGCAGACAGTAGGTGCTACAGCGTAACGTACATCAACCTACCGAGGATAGAAACATTAAACTTGCATTTAATGGTCTTCCCGCGTCTGCGGGGAGACCTTTTGAATTTATTATACAGTTTATAACTGTGAGGAGGTGGACACACAGTGGCAAACAAAAACAGGCAACTAAAAGAAGCCAAGGTAGCTGAGATTAAGGAAAAGTTAGAAAAAGCTCAAGGCGTAGTACTTACTAAATATCAAGGCTTATCTGTTGAAGAGGACACTGAACTAAGAAAAAGTCTTAGAGAAGCTGGTATAGAATACAAAGTATATAAAAACACTCTTGTAACCTTAGCAGCTAAAGAGTTAGGCTTAGATGGTATAGTAGAATACTTAGAGGGACCAGTATCTATAGCTTTTGGTTATGAAGATGCTACAGCTCCTGCAAGAGTTCTTAATACTTTTGCTTCAACTCATAAAAAGATGGAATTAAAGGCTGGTATCGTTGATGGTACAGTTTATGACCAAGATCAGGTTAAGGTTCTTGCGACAATCCCATCAAAGGAAGTTCTTATTGCAAAACTTCTTGGAAGCTTCAAGGCTCCATTATCAAATCTTGCATATCTTTTAAATGCAATTGCAGAAAAGAAGCAAGAAACTACTGCTGAGTAGTCGGCGGAATAAAAAAACAAAAACTTATTTAAAAGAAAATTTGGAGGTGCTTTTTTAAAATGACAAGAGAAGATATCATTCAGGCTATAAAAGAAATGTCCGTTTTAGAATTAAATGAATTAGTAAAAGCTTGCGAAGAGGAGTTTGGCGTATCCGCTGCAGCTCCAGTAGCAGTAGCAGGAGCAGCAGGAGCAGCAGCTCCAGCAGCTGAAGAAAAGACTGAGTTCGATGTTGTATTAGCATCAGCTGGTTCAGAAAAGATTAAGGTTATTAAGGCTGTTAGAGAAATAACTGGTCTTGGATTAAAGGAAGCTAAGGAATTAGTTGACGGCGCTCCTAAGACTCTTAAGGAAGCTGTATCCAAGGAAGATGCTGAAGCTATGAAAGCTAAGCTTGCTGAAGTTGGAGCAACTGTAGAGATAAAGTAATTTTGCTATATAAAAAGAGGTGCTTAATGTGCCTCTTTTTTAATGCATATGAATTTATAAAAATTCCTATGCATTAAAAATAATCAGTAAAGTGTAAAAGCTTAAAGAAAAGTAAATAAAAGATAATGATGGTTTTAATGGATTAAAAAGCTCAGAATAATTTTTGAAGAAAAATACATAAGATTTATTGACAAAGAAAATGAGTTGTGATACTATCATTTAATGTACTGTTCAATATGGAGTAGTATAAAATTTATTAATGTTACTATGATTACTTGAATAACTATTACAATAAATGGTTATATTATCAAGATGATGTAATACGCAATCTAATGGCCGCTAAAACACAGTGCGGCTTTGATTATTTAAGTATATGCAAGGGGTGAAAGCTGATGGTACATCCTGTCCAGGTTGGAAAAAGAACCAGAATGAGCTTTGGTAAAGTAAAAGAAGTCGCTGATATGCCGAATCTTATTGAGGTGCAGCTAGATTCTTATAATTGGTTTCTAGATGAGGGACTTCAAGAAGTATTTGACGACATCAACCCTATAAGTAACTTTACGGGGAATCTAGTTCTAGAGTTTGTCGGCTACAAGCTTGATATGGATAATATCAAGTATTCTGTGGAGGAATGCAAGGAAAGAGATGCAACATATGCAGCACCTTTAAAGGTAGCTGTGAGGCTTCAAAACAAGGAAACTGGTGAGATAAAGGAGCAGGAAGTCTTCATGGGAGATTTTCCGTTAATGACCGAGCAAGGTACCTTTATTATCAACGGTGCTGAAAGAGTTATTGTAAGCCAGCTTGTAAGATCTCCAGGGGTTTATTATAATTCAACGCTGGATAAGAGCGGAAAGAAACTCTTTGCTTCTACTGTTATTCCTAACAGAGGAGCATGGCTTGAGTATGAAACTGACTCCAATGATATTATTTATGTGAGGATTGATAAGACAAGAAAACTTCCTATCACAATACTGGCACGAGCCATGGGATACGGTAGTGATCAATCTCTTATTGATTTCTTTGGAGAAGAGGAACGTTTAAAAGCTACTATTGAGAAAGATAATACTAAGACTAAGGAAGAAGCATTACTTGAAATTTATAAAAGGCTTAGACCAGGTGAGCCTCCAACAGTAGATAGTGCTGTATCACTTATAGATTCATTATTTTTTGATGCAAAAAGATATGATTTATCGAGAGTTGGTAGATATAAATTTAATAAGAAGCTTGCTATTTCACTAAGAATCACTAATCAAATAGCAGCAAAAGATATAGTTCATCCAGAAACTGGAGAAATCCTGGTAGAAAAAGGAAACAAAATATCTAGAGAAAATGCTCTAGATATTCAAAATCTTGGTATAAACCAAGTAGATGTATTAATAGAAGATAAAGTAATTAGAATTATAGGCAATCATTTTGTGAATTTAAGCAAAATAGTGCCTTTTAATGTCGAGGAATTAAATGTTAAGGAGCTTGTACATTATCCTACCTTAAGAGAAATTCTCGATAATTACAGTGACGAAGAATCTATAAAAGAAGAGATTAAGAAGAATATTCATAGACTCATTCCTAAACATATAGTTAGAGATGATATATATGCGTCTATTAGCTATGAGCTTGGTTTAGCCTACGGTATAGGAAATGTAGATGATATAGATCACTTAGGTAATAGAAGATTAAGATCTGTAGGAGAGCTATTACAGAACCAGTTTAGAATTGGTCTCTCCAGAATGGAAAGAGTAGTTAAGGAAAGAATGACTATTCAGGACCAGGAAGGTATTACACCTCAGGCTTTAATAAATATAAGACCAGTGGCTGCTTCAATCAAAGAATTCTTCGGAAGCTCACAGCTTTCACAGTTCATGGACCAGACAAATCCACTATCAGAGCTTACTCATAAGAGAAGGCTTTCTGCTCTAGGACCTGGTGGTCTTTCAAGAGAAAGAGCTGGTTTTGAGGTTAGAGACGTTCATCATTCTCATTATGGTAGAATGTGTCCTATTGAAACACCTGAAGGTCCTAACATTGGACTTATAAACTCATTAGCTACATATGCTAGAGTTAATGAATATGGATTTATAGAAACACCATATAGAGTAGTAGACAAAAAGACTGGTATAGTTTCTACTGAAATCAGATACTTTACAGCTGATGAAGAAGATCAGTATCTAGTTGCTCAATCTAATGAGCCTTTAGATGAAGAAGGAAGATTCCTTGATAATAGAGTAACTGTTCGTCATCTTGAAGATGTGTTTGTAGTTCCTAAGGAAGATGTTGACCTTATGGACGTTTCTCCAAGACAGCTTGTATCTGTTGCTACAGCTATGATTCCTTTCTTGGAAAATGATGATGCTTCTCGTGCTCTAATGGGATCAAACATGCAGCGTCAGGCCGTGCCACTTTTAAAACCTCAGACTCCTATAGTAGGAACTGGTATAGAGTATAAGGCAGCGGTAGATTCAGGAGTTCTTCCTAAGGCAAAGAATGCTGGAGTAATTAGCTATGTAAGTGCCAATGAAATTAGGGTTAAGAGAGATTCTGATGGTGGCACTGATGTATATAGATTATTAAAGTTTAAGAGGTCTAACCAGGGTACCTGTATAAACCAAAGACCTATAGTAAGCAAGGGAGAAAAAGTGGATAAGGGAACAGTTCTTGCTGATGGACCATCCACTGACTTAGGAGAAATAGCACTTGGAAAGAATATCCGTATGGGCTTTATCACCTGGGAAGGATATAACTATGAAGATGCTATGCTTATCTCTGAAGAATTGGTAAGAGAAGATGTGTTCACTTCAATACATATTGAAGAATATGAATGCGAAGCTAGAGATACTAAGCTTGGACCAGAAGAGATTACAAGAGATATCCCTAACGTAGCTGAAGATTCCTTAAAGGATATTGATGATAGAGGAATAATAAGAATAGGTGCTGAGGTAAGATCCGGTGATATACTTGTAGGTAAGGTAACTCCTAAGGGAGAAACTGAGCTTACAGCTGAAGAGAGACTTCTTAGAGCTATTTTCGGTGAAAAAGCCAGAGAAGTAAGAGATACTTCCTTAAGAGTACCCCATGGTGAAGCAGGTATTATCGTTGATGTTAAGGTATTTACCAGAGAAAACGGTGATGAACTGCCACCAGGAGTTAATGAATTAGTAAGATGCTATATTGCACAGAAGAGAAAAATCTCCGTAGGAGATAAAATGGCGGGACGCCATGGTAATAAGGGTGTTATTTCCAGAGTTCTTCCTGAAGAAGATATGCCATTCCTACCGGATGGTAGACCACTTCAGATATGCTTAAATCCACTGGGTGTTCCTTCCCGTATGAATATTGGTCAGGTGCTAGAGGTTCACTTAGGCTGGGCTTCACAGAAGCTAGGATGGCATATTGCTACTCCAGTATTCGATGGAGCAACAGAAAGTGATATAGAAAAGTGTCTTGAGGATGCGGGATATAATGCAGATGGAAAGACAGTTCTCTATGACGGTAGAACTGGAGAACCTTTTGATAATAGGGTTACAGTAGGAATAATGTATATCCTTAAGCTAGCTCACTTAGTTGATGACAAAATACATGCTAGATCAACTGGTCCTTACTCCTTAGTAACTCAGCAGCCTCTTGGAGGTAAAGCTCAGTTTGGAGGACAGAGATTTGGTGAAATGGAAGTTTGGGCCCTAGAGGCTTATGGTGCTGCACATACACTGCAGGAGATTCTGACAGTTAAATCAGATGATGTTGTAGGTAGAGTTAAGACCTATGAAGCAATTGTTAAGGGTGAAAACATTCCAGAGCCAGGAGTTCCTGAATCCTTTAAGGTACTCATTAAAGAACTGCAAGCCCTTTGCTTAAATGTTAAGGTGCTTAATGATGACAATGAGGAAATTAAGCTTAAGGAATCTGTGGAAGATGAGAATGAAGAGTTAGATATCAATATCGAAGGAACAGAGGAATTTGTACCTTCATCACCAACGGATGAATATGTTGAGGTAGATGAAGAGGCAGAAGAGGAATTAGAAGTGGATTATGATGATCTACCTTTAGATGATCTTCAAGGTGATCTAGGAATCGATGATTTTAATGAAGAACAGTAATCTATGAAGGGAGGATATACCCTTGTTTGAATTAAATAACTTTGATGCTATACAGATTGGGCTTGCATCCCCTGAACAAATTAGAGAATGGTCTAGAGGTGAGGTTAAAAAGCCAGAGACCATAAATTACAGAACACTTAAGCCAGAGAAAGACGGTTTATTCTGCGAAAGAATCTTTGGACCACAGAAGGATTGGGAATGTCACTGTGGTAAATACAAAAGAGTTAGATACAAAGGTATTGTTTGTGACAGATGTGGAGTTGAGGTTACAAAATCTAAGGTAAGAAGAGAGAGAATGGGGCATATTGAGCTTGCTGCCCCTGTATCTCACATATGGTACTTCAAAGGAATACCTTCAAGAATGGGACTTCTTCTTGATATGTCTCCTAGAGCCTTAGAAAAAGTATTATATTTTGCATCTTATGTAGTAATCGAGCCAAGAGAGACCCAGCTTCTCAAAAAACAGCTTCTCAATGAAAAAGAGTATAGAGAAGCCGTTGACAAATATGGTGAGGAAAGCTTCGTAGCTGGTATGGGAGCTGAGGCGATAAAACAGCTTCTTCAGGAAATAGATTTAGATAGAGCCAGCGCAGAGCTTAAAGAAGAATTAAAAACCAGCACAGGCCAAAAGAAGGTTAGAATTATAAGAAGACTTGAAGTGGTTGAGTCTTTTAGAAAATCAGGGAACAAACCAGAGTGGATAATTGTAGATGTTATCCCTGTAATACCTCCAGACTTAAGACCAATGGTTCAATTGGATGGTGGTAGATTTGCTACCTCAGATTTAAATGACCTGTACAGAAGGGTTATAAATAGAAATAATAGACTTAAGAAGCTTTTAGATCTAGGAGCTCCTGATATTATTGTAAGAAATGAAAAAAGAATGCTCCAGGAAGCTGTAGATGCTCTTATAGACAATGGTAGAAGAGGTAGGCCTGTAACTGGTCCTGGAAATAGACCTCTAAAGTCCTTATCAGATATGCTTAAGGGTAAGCAAGGTAGATTTAGACAGAATCTCCTTGGTAAGAGAGTTGACTATTCCGGTAGATCCGTTATCGTTGTTGGACCTGAATTAAAAATGTATCAGTGTGGTCTGCCAAAGGAAATGGCTTTAGAGCTATTCAAGCCTTTTGTAATGAAAAAGCTTGTAGAAGATGGAATAGCACATAATATTAAAAGTGCCAAGAGAATGGTAGAAAGAGTTATGCCTCAGGTATGGGATGTTCTTGAGGATGTTATTGAAGACCATCCAGTTCTTCTTAACCGTGCTCCTACCCTTCATAGATTGGGAATTCAGGCTTTCCAGCCAGTACTAGTGGAAGGTAGAGCTATAAAGCTTCATCCATTGGTATGTACGGCATATAATGCAGACTTTGATGGTGACCAGATGGCTGTTCACGTTCCATTATCTGTAGAAGCTCAAGCAGAAGCAAGATTCTTAATGCTTGCTGCTGGAAATATATTAAAACCATCCGATGGTAAGCCGGTAAGTGTACCTACTCAGGATATGGTTCTAGGTTCTTATTATCTCACTATGGATAAAGATGGAGCTAAAGGCGAAGGTCATGTATTTGCTAGTGTTGAAGAAGCATTAATGGCATATGAGCTTAAGGAAATTGATATCCATGCAAAAATAAAGATAAGAATCACTAGAGTAGTGGATGGAGAAGTTAAAAAAGGTATCATAGAAACTACAGTGGGTAAGGTTATATTCAATGAATCTATACCTCAGGACTTAGGTTTCGTCAATAGAGAAGATGAAAAAGAAATGTTCAATCTTGAGGTTGATTTCTTAATAACTAAGAAATCCTTAGGAAAGATTATAGATAAGTGTTACATCAAGCATGGTCCAATAGAGACCTCAGTAATGCTGGATAAGATTAAAGCTAAGGGTTATCATTACTCTACTATAGGTGCTATTACCGTAGCTGCTTCTGATATGGTTGTACCTGAAGCTAAGAAGATTCTCTTAGGAGATGCAGATGAAACTGTTGATAAGATAGAAAAGATGTATAAGAGAGGTTTCATATCTGATGAAGAAAGATATGAACGTATAATTGACAAATGGACTAAGACTACTGAAGAAGTTGCTGATGCACTCTATGCTAGCATGGATAAGTTTAACCCTATATTCATGATGGCGGACTCTGGAGCCAGAGGTTCAAAATCTCAGATTAAGCAGCTGGCTGGTATGAGAGGTCTTATGGCTAATCCATCAGGTAAGATTATAGAGCTTCCTATCAGAGCTTCCTTTAGAGAAGGTCTTGATGTACTTGAGTACTTCATTTCTACTCACGGTGCTAGAAAGGGTAATGCCGATACAGCCCTTAAGACAGCTGACTCTGGATACCTTACTAGAAGACTAGTAGATGTTAGCCAGGATGTTATTGTTAGACAGGATGACTGTGGAACTACTGAAGGAATATATGTTTCTGAGATTAAAGATGGATCTGATGTAATTGAACCATTAAGCGAAAGGCTTCAAGGAAGATACTCAGCTGAGGATATTATAAATCCTGAAACAGGCGAGGTAATGGTTCCTAGAGATGAGTATATAGATCATGCTACTGCAGAGGCTGTGGCTAAAACTGGAATTAAGAAGGTTAAGATAAGATCAGTATTTACTTGTCATTCTAAGGTTGGAGTTTGCTGCAAATGTTATGGCATGAATATGGCTACAGCTCAAAAGATAAATATCGGTGAAGCTGTAGGTATAATAGCTGCTCAGTCCATCGGTGAGCCAGGAACTCAGCTTACTATGAGAACCTTCCATACTGGTGGAGTTGCAGGTTCCGATATCACTCAGGGTCTTCCTAGAGTTGAAGAACTTTTTGAAGCTAGAAAGCCTAAGGGGCTTGCTATAGTAAGTGATGTTGCAGGAACTGTTTCCATAGAAGAAACTAAGAAGAAGAGAACTGTTAATGTTACTACGGAAGATGGAGAAGTTCAAAGCTACGACATACCTTTTGGTTCAAGACTTAAAGTATCTGAGGGAGATCAAATAGGTGCTGGTGATGAAATCACTGAAGGTTCTGTTAACCCACATGATATAATGAGAATTAAGGGAGTAGATGGTGTTAGATATTATCTTCTTTCCGAGGTACAAAAGGTATATAGACTTCAAGGTGTTGATATCAATGATAAGCACTTAGAGGTAGTAGTAAGACAGATGACCAGAAAGATTAAGGTTGCTGAATCAGGAGATACAGATCTTCTTCCAGGAACCATGATAGATATGTTTGATTTTTATGCTGAGAATGAAAGAGTTGAGCAGATAGGTGGAGAGCCAGCTAAGGGAGAGCAGGTGCTCCTTGGTATAACTAAAGCTGCCCTAGCAACAGATTCCTTCTTATCTGCAGCTTCCTTCCAGGAAACCACAAGAGTTCTTACAGATGCAGCTATAAAAGGAAAGATTGATCCTCTTCTAGGACTAAAGGAAAATGTTATTATAGGTAAACTTATTCCTGCAGGTACTGGAATGATGAGATATCGCTCTGTTAAATTAAACACTGAGAAGGAACCACAGGTGATTGAGCAGAACATATCTTTCGAGGAATAGAATATATTTATTGACAGTGAAAACCTAAAATGATAAAATACAATTTGTGTGATTTTATCGCTTACGAAAAATGATGGGAAACCATTGTCTACATGACATAGTGTGAGGCAAAGGAACATCTTTGCCTCCATGTTATTGTTAATGAGGAGGTTATCTCATGGTAGACAGATTACAAGGTAAAAAAGTAGTAGGCGTTAAGCAGGCTACTAAAGCTTTAAAAGCTGGATTAGGTATGACTTTGTATATAGCAGAGAATGCTGATGCAAAAGTTATTCAGCCACTTAAGGAGCTTGCACATGAAAAAAATGTCGAAGTGGTGCTGATAGATACAATGCTTCACTTAGGCAAACTATCAGGAATTGAAGTTGGCTCGGCAGCTACTTTAATTCTACAAGATTAATTTTGCTATTTTCTACTATTAGAATATAGATATAAAAATGCAGGAGGTGAAACCATGCCAACTATTAGCCAGTTAGTTAGAAAGGGCAGAAAGTCTGTTCAAGAAAAATCAAACTCACCAGCACTTAAGGAGTGTCCTCAAAGAAGAGGTGTTTGCACAGTAGTTAAAACTACAACTCCTAAGAAACCTAACTCCGCTTTAAGAAAAATAGCTAGAGTTAGACTTACAAATGGATATGAAGTTACAGCTTATATCCCAGGTGTTGGCCACAATCTTCAGGAGCACAGTGTTGTTCTTATAAGAGGTGGTAGAGTTAAGGACCTTCCTGGTGTTAGATATCACATAGTAAGAGGCGCTTTAGACTCTGCTGGTGTTGCTAACAGAATGCAGTCAAGGTCTAAGTACGGCGCTAAGAGGCCTAAGAAAAAATAATTGAGTTTATAAGTTGAGATGGTGCTATGTCTTTTGCATTTACATAGTTTATATATATATTTGCGGAAGCCAGAGCATCTTACGGTAGTGATAACACTGCCGAGTACCTATGAACTTAAATCTAATTGTTAAGGAGGGAAGAAAGATGCCAAGAAAAGGTCATATTGCAAAAAGAGATGTTTTACCTGATCCAATGTATAACAGCAAGGTTGTTACCAAGCTTATAAACAACATCATGGAAGATGGTAAAAGAGGAGTAGCTCAAAATATATGCTACGATGCTTTTGAAATAATAAACCAAAAAACAGGCAAAGATGCATTAGAGGTTTTCGAAGCAGCTATGAATAACATCATGCCTTTACTCGAGGTTAAGTCTAGAAGAATAGGTGGTGCTAACTACCAGGTTCCAATAGAAGTTAGACCTGAGAGAAGACAGACATTAGGTCTTAGATGGTTATTAATTGCTGCTAGAAAAAGAGGCGAAAAGTACATGAGAGAAAGACTCGCTAATGAACTTATAGATGCTTCAAACAACACTGGTGCAGCTGTTAAAAAGAGAGAAGATACTCATAGAATGGCTGAAGCTAATAA
>JAEXSY010000312.1 GCA_023440105.1 Bacillota bacterium | reverse complement strand
CCCTATTCCTATGTACTCAAACTGAGGAGCCTTCTCAAAACCAGCTTGCCTATATACATCTATCTCCCAATCATTATTTCTACCTGCAGTAGCATTTGCCTTTTCCGTTTCTTCTGCTAATACCTCCTCAGAATCTTCACCTTCCACAACCTCATCCTTAGGATTTTTCTCCACTTCCTCTACTACCTCTTTTTCATCCTTAGGTGACTTATCATCTTTTGAGGCACCAGCCCCGCAACCAGCAATTATGATTGCCACGAGTCCAAGGAACAAAAATGTCTTAATTGTCTTCATGTCCATCCTCCTCGAAGGGCAAGAGTTTTTTCTATAGTTGTAAGCCCTTTACTTTTACATTATGGCTCATTGCTATTAAAATTGATATTGATAATTTGTAAAATATTTGAATATTATATATATCATAGAACTTTTTTAAATATTATTAAGTTTAATCACTAAGCATCGTTTCAAACTCTAATAATATTCGACTATATTATACATTAAATTGCGAAGATTGTTGATATTTATTTTGTAATAATTTATAATATTTTATAGTAAAATTGCAAATAAACTACGGAGGACATTTATGAATTTGAATTATTTTTGCAGTACTAGAATTATTACAGGAAAGAATTGTGTAATAAATAATTACTCTCATTTTAGATCCTTAGGAAATCGTTGTCTCATCGTAACAGGTTATTCTAGCGCCAAAAAAAGCGGTGCTCTTAAGGATGTTCAGTCAGTTCTTAACAGCTTTAATATCTCTTATGATTTATATGATAAAATATCGCAGAATCCTTCAGTAACCTCATGTATTAATGGAGGGAAAATAGCCAATGCTATAGAGGCAGATTTCATTATAGGCATTGGAGGCGGCTCACCTTTAGATGCATCAAAAGCCATAGCAGTTTTTGCCACAAATCCAAATCTCACAGAGGAAGAGCTTTACTCTCTTAATTGGACTAACAAGCCTCTCCCTGTTGTTACTATCGGTACCACTGCTGGTACCGGAAGCGAGGTTACCTCTATAGCGGTACTCACAAATAGCATGGGCTTTAAGAAAAGCTTCAAGGCTGATTCAATATTCCCTATCTTAGCCTTAGGAGATCCTGCATATACAATGTCCTTATCAGAAGAATTCACTTCTTCTACGGCAATGGATGCCTTAGCTCACTGTATAGAAAGCTACTTTAACCGTACCGCTAATGATATATCCATGACCTTCGCCATAAAAGGAGTAAAAACCTTACTTAAAGGTCTTAGAGCCCTTAAAGAAAAAGGAGCAACAAATCTCTCCTTCGAGGATAGAGAGCAGCTTTATAACGGCTCTATCTATGGAGGACTTGCTATAAACTCCACCGGCACTGCTTTTCCACATACTCTAGGATATTTTCTTACGGAGCTTCATGGAGTCTCCCACGGAACAGCCTGCGCCACCTTCCTTCCATTTTTTATTGAGCATAATGCTAGACAAGTCCCAGAGCTCGCTGACCCCTTCTTTAAAGCGATAAACATCGAAAAGGAGGAGCTTATAGCCTTAATAAAGTCACTTACTCCAAGCATATCCCTTAAGCTTACAGAGGCTGATATTACGGACTTATCACCTAGATGGATAAATAATAAAAATTTCATAAATAGCTGGGGTAAGGTTGATTCTGACTTTGTTTTTAATCTTCTAACTGAGATGTTTTAGCAATAATAAAATAATTAAATCTTATAAAGGAAGAACTATCTTTTAGGTAGAACTCTTCCTTAAATTTTCTCATTATATTTCATAACCTAGCATTTAAGCATTTATATGTAACTGCTCCCAATATTTTTAATTATTTGTTTTTCGTATAGTTTCGACTTTATTCACCTGATATTATGTTACTATTTTACAGATAAACATTTTTATTCTAGGTTATATCCTAATACTGGAATAGTCTTGTCGATAAATAACGATTATTTTTTTACTTCCAATCTCTTTTTCGACATACTTTTTTCGCAACAAATGCTACTATTTATTTAGGAAATGGCCTCTTACTTAGTACATCAAAAACTATATTTAAGGGGGAAAATTAATGAGTAATTATCAAGGACTTAATTATACAAAAGATTATAAAGTAGTAAAGAATCTCAGCACTATAGTAGAAAACAGGACTTATTCTTATAGAATAATAAAATCTCAATTCATAAGCTCTCAAGGAGATATGGTTCAAGCATATGGAATCGAAGCAGAAAGAACTGATTCAGTTGATAAAGAAGTTATTGAGATCGAAAGGGCTGGAATAGAATATATTAGTCCTGATCTCCATAAGGTAAGTAATCTTCTTTTAAAGCTTCACGACAATAATGTATCCCCAATACATCTAACAGATGTATTAGGAGAATATGTTGATGACTATACTTCTGATTTCAATAATTTCAGCATAAAAAATGCATCCAATGCTAACTAACTCAATAAGACTAAAAAATTACTTAATTACAAAACCAATAAGACCTTCTAGATTGACATAACTGTATCTAGAAGGTCTTATTATTATCTTTAACATTTACAGTATTTCACAAATACTTTCATAGAATTATAAACAAAACTACAAAACCTGGTGATAACATTGAAAAGATTGAGATTACTTAGATTTATAAGCTTAACTTCAGCGCTGGTCGCTGGATTATTACTATTGACTTCAGTTTATTATACAGAAAATATTCCTGAGATTAGAACTCCTATAA
>JAEXSY010000253.1 GCA_023440105.1 Bacillota bacterium | reverse complement strand
TATATGCACCTATAGCACCATTGATCTTCACTTCATTAACTTCTTTAGCTAATTCTTTATCTAAGGAATCAATAACAGTAAGCTCTCCTCCTGATAAATTAAGCTTATCAAGATTTATTCCTGGCTTTTCTTCTACTACTTCTTCTCCTAGAATAGCACTCTTATAATATTTAACTGCATTATTTACCCCAGTTATTACCGCTGTAGAAGAAATAGTAGCTCCTGTTATTCCCTGAATTTCGTAATCGCTGCTGCTTTCAGTTTTAACTAGCTTAAATTCTTCTTCCGTAGGCCTATCCTTGAATCTCTCTTGGAAATCAGCATTTTCTATCTTAGATCCAACGCCAGGAGTTTCACCATGAGATAGTATTTTTATCCCTGTTTCTACCCCTTCATTATTTATTCCTACAAGCATTTCAATGCTTCCATGGAATCCTGGAGATGCAACCTTAACAATGTATCCAACAGTCTCATTTCCATTGGATGCTTCCATAACTTCAATTATATTTCCATCATCAAAGGTTTCATAAACTTCTACAGATTCAGCACCTGGTAGTAATGATGCTAGCTCTTCAACACTGATTTTTGAGTTCATAGCTATAGCATCCTTTGTTGTAGCATTTGCCAGTCCTAAGGCTATTCCTGCTACAGCAGTGATCATGAGAAGTATTAATCCAAGTTTAAAATTCTCCTTCATATTACACAGCCTCCTTTTTTGCTTTTGGCATTGTAAAGGAATCAATCATTGGTGTAAACAGGTTCATAAGCATTATTGCATAGAAAGCTCCATCGGAGTTATGACCTATTACCTTAAATAAAACCGTTAGTAATCCACAGCCTGCTCCAAAGATTATCTTTCCAACAGAAGTCACAGGAGTAGTTACAAAATCATTAACCATAAATATACCAACAAGAAAAATATTACCTACCATTAAACCATCGATGATATTCCCCTTAAATAATCCATCAGCTCCAATAACGAAGCTAAAAAGTGCAACAGAGCCTAAGAAGGCTAAGGTTCCCTTACCGTCTATTCTTCTTCTGAAAAGTAGATATAAACCACCAATTATCAAAGCAAG
Source organism: Bacillota bacterium (assembly GCA_023440105.1). Classification (GTDB taxonomy): domain Bacteria; phylum Bacillota; class Clostridia; order Clostridiales; family Clostridiaceae; genus JAEXZL01. Next base: position 2,566 of record JAEXSY010000253.1, on the reverse strand, counting down.
TATGGATGCTTCACCGATATTTCCGCTAGCATATCCAAGGAATATTTCCTTGAGGCTAGGTGTATATGCACTAGCACTAGCTGAGGTTACACCGTCAGTAGCTGGCTGTATAAGCTGTGAAGTCCAGGAAGCAATGATAAATACCTTAGCTGTAGCTGCTGGATTTATAAAATTACCACCTAAACCACCAAAGCATTGCTTTAATATTATAATCACAAAAACAGTAGCAACTGCTGGAACCCATGGAGCCACATAGCTTGGCATAATTAAAGAAATTAATATAGCGGTAATAGCTCCACTAAAATCCTCTAATATGAATTGACCTTTTACTGCCTTATTCCAGAGTAATTCTGATAGTAAGGCTGCCCCTATTGTTGAAGCATAAATGACTGCAGCATCTATACCATAAAACCTAATCCCCATAAGCATTGCAGGTAATAAGGCTATTATTACATCTAGCATAATTGTTTTAACACTATCTTTCGCCTTTACATGAGGAAAGGCTGAAACTTTAAGTAATCTATTCTCCATTTTTTAATCACCCTAAACGCTTATACTTTGGTTAAGTAGCTCTTACCTAAGGAAATCCTATGAGCTAAGCTAATCTTTGAAGGGCAGTAATAAGAACATAGACCACATTCAATGCAATTCATACCCTTATACCTCTTAAATTCATCTAGGGTATTCTTATTTGAATGCTTAACTAACTCCATTGGATAAAGCTGTACTGGACAAACTCTCGCACAAGCTCCGCATCTAATGCATGCTCTTTCTTTATCTACCCCTTTAACTTGTACATAGTCGATACTAGCCGTGCCTTGGGTTACAGCTACCTCAGGGCTAACTAATGCTTTGCCAGAAATAACTCCATTCCTTATGACCTTGTCATAATCACTCTCTTTAATATCTAAGGATTTGGCTATGTCTTTTACTTTTGTTCCTATCTTAACCTTTATAAGCTTTGTAAAGCTATCGTTAACTGATACAGAAACAATTTCCTCTGTTATAGGCTCGTTGAGGCATACTCCATTATATATACTCATTAAGCTCCTAAACTCATCAACTATAACATTCTTCTCTGCTTCTTTTGGGAAGTTTTCCTTAACTAATAAACCGGACATATCATATCCATAGCTTTTATCAACCAATTTAAAATGCACAGAGGTGCATGTCCTCTCTAATTCTGCAAAATCATAGGAGGAAGTTTTATCAAAGACAAAAAAAATAGAGGCATTTTTAAATGTACCTTTAAGTACGTTCACTGCTTCTAATACTTCCTTGGTAGATGCATTGAGATAATATGGTGTAGCTAATGAGCTTGAATCCCAATGAGTAGCATTGTAAACAATAGTAGTAACTTCATCTAAGTTTCTATTATAATTGTGATATAATTCCTTTCCCTTACTATCTAGAAGATGATATTTTTTCAATCCCTCTAATAAGGAGATCGTCTCAGGTTCTCCTTTTTTTATATCTTCTTTAACTGAATTATTCTTATTAGTCTCTATTAATATAGCAGCAGTTTTTCTGCCTTTATAATCATAGCTATCATTCAGCTTTTTAACCTTACCAGAAACAGAACTAAATAAAAAATCTTCTTGAATGAGAGTGTTCTTGGCAATTGCCATGCCAACCTCTATCTCATCCCCAACCTTAACAGTAGGCTTATAAACGTTATCATCCCCTAAAATAAGGTTATATACTACTTCTTCTCCAGCCTCTATAACCTCTGGATTTAGGGAATTAAGCCTATTATTTAAAAGCACTTTCTCTCTTTTGAAAAGCCTCACAAAAACTCCTCCTTAAAGCAAAATCGTTAAGTACAATCCTTTTCCCGTATATATTAACATACGCTTAACACATTTACAAGTTATTACATATTTTTTAACAAAGTTTATATAAGTATTATATAAAATTATCCAAATTTTTATATATATAACCTTTACAGTGCTATTAATTCTTACTTTCTCATTAAAATATTGTTAAACTTTTAACTATAATAAACTAATTCTATCTCTATTCCAACAATTTTATTATTAAACTTAATATAATATACACATAATAAAAAAAAGCTGCATTAAATGCAGCAAGTTAAAAATCCTACGATGCCTAAAGGCATTTATATTATCACCATGTATTGTTATTTTATACATTTCTATAACAATAAATTAATAAAATTTATAATTGTTTTCTAAAAAAAATATTTATGCTTTAATATAATTATGTATAACCTTATATACAATAGAAGAAAACATTCACATAAAATAAGAGGTGATTAGATGAATTTTATTAAGGTTAGTTCTGCGTGTCCAATAACTAAGGTAGCTGATGTGAATTTCAATATAGAGAATATAAAACTTTGTATTGAAAAGGCATTGAAGGAAAACTCAAAAATGATTGTTTTTCCCGAGCTTTCCATTACCTCCTACAGCTGTGGCGACCTGTTTTTACAGAAGGAGCTACTAAATAAAGCACTTATTGGCGTTGAGGAGTTGTGCTCTTACAGTATCGGAAAGGATATCTTAATAGCTGTAGGCGCTCCTTACTCGTATAATTATACTCTCTA
>JAEXSY010000210.1 GCA_023440105.1 Bacillota bacterium | reverse complement strand
ATATTCTGCATTATGTTATAATAATAATTGCAAAAGTAAACGTCTTTTGATAAAATAATTATTGTTGTAAACTGGGGATATTTGATTATAATAGATATCTGTGTGTTTATTAGAACGAACTAATTTGTGATAGTAAAATTTTAAAAAGACCCTTGAATAAATGTTACGGTAGTATTAATTTACCTCAAAGGGTTATAATATTAATGAATAATTGATTTTGGAGGGATACAGATGATATCAGCAAGTGATATAAGAAAAGGCACAACTTTTGAATTAGATGGACAAGTATTTACTGTAATAGAATTTTTACATGTTAAGCCAGGGAAGGGCGCCGCATTTGTAAGAACTAAATTAAGAAATGTTATTTCCGGTGGAGTTACAGATAAAACCTTCAATCCAACAGAAAAACTTCAAGAGGCAGTTATAGAAAGAAAGGAAATGCAGTATTTATATTCCGATGGAGAGTTATATTACTTCATGGATCAAGAAACCTTTGAACAGATTCCTTTAAGTTACGATAAGGTTGAAGAAGCAATAAAGTTTCTTAAGGAGAATATGTTTGCTATAATAAAGTTCTATAAAGGAGATGCATTCTCAGTAGAAGCACCAAACTTTGTGGAATTAGCAATAACAGAAACAGAGCCAGGAGTTAAGGGTAATACTGCAACTAATGTTACTAAGCCAGCAACTCTAGAAACTGGTGCTATAATCAATGTTCCTTTGTTTGTTAATGAAGGAGACGTTATAAGGATAGATACTAGAACTGGCGAATATATGGCTAGAGTTTAATAAATAAAATAGGGCTGAGTCTTGGACTTGGCTTATTTTATAAGGAAGTGAAAAGATGGAAGAACTTCAATTAAATGAAATAAAAGCTAAGCTAGCTGCTTCAGATTTTTCCAAAGACAATAAAGATATCCTAATTCTTCTATTAGAAAAGGTTCAGGAGCTCACAGAGGAATTAGCTATAGTAAGTACCAAACTAAAGGACACTCTTGAATACGCAGAGCTTTTAGAACAGGATATGGATAATATAAAAGAAGAACTTTTTGGAATTAATTCTTTTGAAACAGAAGATGATGAGGAAGAATATAATTACACAGAAATCAAATGTAAAAGCTGCGGTGAAACTATATATGTAGAAGAAGCCTTGCTAAAGGAAAAGCTTTCTTGTCCTAACTGTAATGGAGAATTGATAAAATAAGAACTCAGAATTATTTCTGAGTTCTTATTTTTTTGTAATAAATTCCAAGATGTATAAATAATTATTATATAAGAAATATGAGATAGGGGAGGTTAAAATGATACACAATAGAGAAATCTTTAAAATTATACCTGGGTCCATAGTGGATTACCTAACGAAGAATAATGAGCTGAATAATGTTCAAGAAATACGTTTTCGAATTAATAAACCCTGCATAATTCAATGCAAGGACAGAGAACATGTTACTGATGTAATAATAAGTAAGGAAGAAATGGTAGGGATATTGCAAAAGATAAGTAATTATTCTGTATATGCCTTTGAAGAAGATATTAAACAAGGATTTATTACCTTTAAAGGTGGACATCGTATTGGGCTATGCGGTGAATGTGTAGTTGAAAATAGAAAAATAAAAACTATAAAAAATATATCTTCTTTAAATATTAGAATTTCTAGAGAAATCATAGGCTGTGCTGATGGATTACTGCCTTATCTTGTAGAAGGAGGGAAAATACTAAACACTATTATAATATCACCACCAAAATGTGGTAAAACAACTCTTCTAAGGGATTTGGCCAGGATAATATCCAATGGAAATAAAATAAATGGTATGAAAATTTCGTTAATGGATGAGCGTAGTGAAATTGCTGCCTGTGCCAGTGGAGTTCCTCAGATGAATGTAGGTATACGTACCGATGTTTTTGATGGATGTATAAAAAGTGAAGGAATAATGATGGCCATACGAAGTATGTCACCAGAGGTGATTATCTGTGATGAAATCGGAACCTCAAAGGATGTAGAAAGCATATTGATGGCGTATAACTGTGGGGTGAATCTAATATGTTCAATCCATGGAGATTCTTTGGAGGATTATATAAATAGATTAGTATTCAAGGAACTGCGAGAAAGCAATATCTTTAAAAGAGCAATTCTTCTCCTAGACAGAAAAAAACCAGGAGATATTTCTTCTATCTATGATTTAAGCAAGAATAATGAAATTTGGAGAAGAATATATGCTTAAAAGTGTGATATGCTTTTCAATAATTTTATTGAGTTCAATTCTAGGGTATAGCTTTGGAGAAAGATATAAAAGAAGAGTGTATAGTCTTAGAGAGCTTCGAAGAGCGGTTCTTCAGCTGCAAAATGAAATACTTTATACCTACACTCCTTTGCCTGAAGCTATTGAACATGTATATGAAAAAAGTTCAGGTGATATTAAAATGTTCTTTTTTGATCTAGCTGATATCCTTAGAAAGGGATCCTGTGAAAGTGTATATATTGCTTATACTGCAGCTTATAAAAGTCATTGTGATAAGCTTTTTCTAAGCAGCTCTGATGAGCTTCTACTATCTGACTTATTTAAGAGCTTAGGGGAAGTTGATATTATTGGACATGAAAAGATATTTAATTTGTTTTTGGAAACCGTTAAAGGACCTATAGAAGAGTCAGAAGAGCTTATGAAGAAAAATTTGAAGATGTATAGATATCTTGGTGTTTGTGTAGGCCTTGGAATCGTCATTATTATACTATAAGGAGTGAGGTTATGCTGGATGTAAGTTTATTATTCAAAATTGGAGGAATAGGTATTCTAATTATAGTTTTGGATAAGCTTCTAAAAAGCAGTGGAAAAGATGAGATTGGATATATGGTAAACATAGCTGGCTTAGTAATAATTCTATTATTAGTTTTGAATTTAATTAAAGAGCTATTCACATCCCTAAAGACTATGTTCATTTTTTAGGTGATAGTATGGAAATATTTAAAATAGTTTCATTGGGTTTAATTGGAATGTTTATATACATGGTATTTAAGGATAGAAGAGATGCCATTGCAGTTTTAATCTCACTGGTAACTGGGACAATCATTGTTATATTTATTTTAGATAAGCTCTTTGCAGTATTTTCATTTATGCAGGATATATCTAATAAGGCCAATATAGATACAGCTTATCTTAATATTGTATTTAAAATAATTGGGATTGCTTTTATAACCTCCTTTGGCAGCGAAATATGTAAGGATGCTGAAGCCTCCAACATAGCTCATAAAATTGAGCTGTCAGGAAAAATAATGATATTAGTTTTAGCAATACCAATATTAATGTCACTTCTAGAGTCAATACTCAAAATAATGTGAGGAGTGAACCTATGAAAAGATTTTTACTCGTTTTAGTGTTTTTAATGTTGATTCCCATAGTGGCATATGGAGCTGAGCAACAGACCATTGAGGAGATTGAAAATACTAAGGAAATAAATGACCTCTATCAGTATATTAATAATCTCAAGTTAGAGGAAGAGCTAATCAGTGAATTTAATACCAAAGAATATATAAGCTATTTTTTAAAGAATGGTGAAGGAAATATATCCATAAAAAATGTAGCCAAAGCACTTATGACTGCAGGGATAAGAGAGCTTATATCCTTTGTAAAGCTTTCGGTACTTATTCTTGTAATTGCTATTATTTCTGCCTTAATTAAGAATGTACAAAATGCCTTTAGCAATGATTCCTTGAGTAATATTGCTTATTTTGCATGCTATGGACTTTTAGTAATAATTCTTACAAAGAGTTTTATTATTTCGGTAGATATAGTACGAGAAACAATAATAAACCTTTCAGACTTTATGGCTGCACTAATACCGGTTTTATTACTTTTATTAACAACTATAGGGGGGATAAGTGAAGCAGCTATATTAAATCCAATAGTACTTACTGCTGTTAATCTTGCTCCCAAAATATATAGAGATATAATTATTCCTTTAATTCTTGCTTGCTTTGCTCTGCAGTTTGCTAATAATATATCTGATACCTATAAACTGTCTGGGCTAGCTAAGTTAATAAAACAAACCGTTTTGTGGATGCAGGGGCTTATGATCACCTTAGTTGTAGGTTTTATATCTATAAAAGGTATAACTGCAAATACCCTTGATGTCGTTACCTTAAAAACAGCAAAGTTCGCAGTTGATAACTTTATACCTATAATAGGAAAAGCCATGTCCGATGCTATAACGACAGTGGCAGGATACTCTTTGATATTAAAAGGAGCAGTAGGTACTATTGGACTATTGATACTTTTATTGATTGTAATTATACCTATTATGAAAGTGTTTTTATGTGCAATGGTGTACAAGCTAACCGCAGCTTTTATAGAACCTATTAGTGATTCTAAGATTGTGGCTTGTATAGCTTCTGCTGGAGATTCCTTGATTCTTTTGATGTCTTCATTGATAAGTGTTTCTGTAATGTTTTTTATTATGATAGCGATAATTGCTGCTTCTGGAAAATCTATCATATTGGGGTGATTTAGTTGGATTTTATTAAGAGTTGGATAACAAATATCTGTGCAGCATTGATTTTTATAACGGCTGTAGATCTAATTTTGCCTGATAACAGTATTAAAAAGTATTGCAAGCTGATTTTGGGGCTAGTACTTATGGTGGTGGTGATTAATCCGATTCTATCATTTTTTGGAAGGGATATTTTGGGCTACTCTACTCTAGAGAATTATTTGCTTAATGAAAATATCACTTCAGTAGATGTTAATAATGATTTGAAGAGTTCTATTACAGAGAAGCAATTCAAAAAAGCTATTGAAGATGAGATTACAGCTATTCTTAGGAAGGAACTACCTGAATATAGCTTCACTGTTAATGCTGAAGTTGATTTTAAAGGGGTAGAAGAAGCGGAAATAAAAAGCTTAGAAATTGGCTATAAAGATGCTTCGATAAAAAACATCGATAAGATAAATATAGGGAAGAACTCATATGAACAAACCATCAGTAATAGTGAAGGTGTTGAGCATACTATAGAAGATATACTTTATGAGCAGGGGAGTATATCAAAGAGTTTGATAAAGATCTTTAAATTTTAGGAGGAGAAAATGGATATTAAAAAGTTACTAACCGTTTTGAAACTTGATAAAAATAAACCTAATTGGAATTACGTAATTTTAATACTTATCTTAGTTTTAACTTATATTGTCATAGATAATGTAGGGAATGAGAGTAACACTCCAGCTGCTTCGTTAATAAAGGAAGAATTAAATACCTCTCTTAGTTCCTATGAGGAGCAGCAGAAAAGCGAACTCCAGTCTATCTTGTCAAAAATGAAGGGGGTCGGAGAAGTTGAGGTGATGATATACTTCGAAAGTGGGGAAGAGCAAATACCTGCAACAGAAAATAATAATAGCAATACTTATACAGAAGAAACAGATAATCAGGGAGGAAAGAGAACGAACAACCAAAGCAGCGATGGTACGAGTGTTGTTATGCAAAACCAAGGTAATGGGACTTCACCATTTATACTTAAGGTTAATAAGCCAAGGATAACAGGAGTTGTAGTTATAGCTGAAGGTGCAGAAGATACCTTGATTAAATATGATATAGAGAATGCTATTTCAAGGTTATATGATTTAAATTTAGATAAAGTGTATGTATATCCAATGAAAAAGTAGCATATAATTCATTAGAATAAAAGATGGGAGGATCTTAAAATGAACAAAAAACAAGCAGGTGTTATTTTAACTTTACTAGCATTAATTATATGTACAGGCATCCTGGCCAATAGGGTTAATGATCCATTAAAGAAGGTGGGTAATTCCAATATTACTTCTGTAGACAAATTAGATGATTCTATTGCTGATAACAATAAAGATTATTTTACTCATGCTAGAGCTGTTAAAGATCAGAAGGATACAAGAGCTATTCAAACCCTTCAAGGAATAATACAGGACGCTAATACTTCTCAAGAGAATAAGGACAAGGCTACTGAAGAGTATACGAAGTTAACCACTAATCAAAGGTATGAAAATGATATAGAGTTATCTCTTAAAGGGAAAGGATTTCAGGATGCTATTTGCCTTATAGAGAACAACCAGGCAAGAGTTTATGTGAAATCAAATGAAAAGCTAACACAAAAGCAGGCCAGTCAAATACAGGAAGTAATAACTAGCATATCACAATTAATAGATGTAGTTATTGAAACAAAAGAATAATTGTAATATACACAGCATTTTGATATAATTAACTTTAGATTACAAGTTTTGGTGAGCAAAGGAGGGTTAAATAAAATGAGTGAGACCTTAAACAAAAATGCAAACCTTGGTGTTGTAAAAATTTCTGATGATGTGGTGTGCGTTATTGCAGGTATAGCAGCAGCAGAAATCAATGGTATAGTCGAGATTAATCAAGGCGTTACTGGTGGTATTACACACATGCTAACAGGAAAGAAGAACGTCACCAAAGGAGTAAAAGTAACTGTTGAAGAGAACTCTACAACTATTGAATTAAATATAGGTGTAGAATACGGTGTGAAAATCCCTGAGGTAGTGCTTCAGGTACAGGAAAATGTTAAAAAGACCGTTGAGTCTATGACTGGTCTTAACGTGAACTCAGTAAATGTATTTGTACAGAACATCATTGTTCCTAAAACTGTAAATCAAGAAATAACTGCTGAGTAATTTACACCCTCTGTATTCCAGAGGGTGTTTCATTGTGTTTTAAAGTTAACTAAAATGTTGATAATATAATATAACCAAGGAATTAATAGGAGGAAATGATGAATAGAAAAAAATCTAGAGAAGTAGCAATGAAAATAATTTTTGAAGGAACCATTAATTCACGTCCTATAGAAGAAATAATGGAAGAAACTGATTTTTTTAATGAAGATTTAGAAACAAACTCCCTAGACATGAACTTTATTAAAAAAATTGTTACCGGTATAAATGAGAATATAGAAGCTATTAATGTTATAATTGAAGAGAATTCTGATAATTGGAAGCTTGGAAGGATATCAAAGATAAATTTAGCTATTTTGAGAGTAGCTATATATGAAATGATATTTTCGCAGGATACGCCTGAGCCCGTGGCAATCAATGAGGCTATTGAGCTTTCAAAACATTATTCAGATGATAAATCAGTAGCTTTTATAAATGCTGTTCTAGACAGAATTTATAAATCAAAAGGTAAATAATAGGAGTGATGATAATGGGTGAATTATTAAGTGGAAAGGTTTTGGCCAATAAGCTGAAAGAGGATATTAAGAACTATACAAAGATTTTAGAAGAACAAGGTAAGACATCTCCTTGTTTATTATCTATTCAAGTAGGAGAAGATCCAGGATCTGAATATTATATCTCAAATCAACAAAAGGTTTCTGAATCCTTAGGTATAAAATTTATTAGGAAGTCTTATAAAGAAACTATAAAAGAAGATAAGCTCTTAAATGAAATATACAGTGCCAATGATAATCCTGATATACACGGAATAATTATCCAGTTACCACTACCTAAAGGGATTAACATAAATAAAGTGCTATCATCTATTTCCCCTGAAAAAGATGTAGATGGACAGAGTGATATAAACATTAGCAGATTATATAAAGGAGAGGAAACCTTCGTGCCCTGCACTGCAGAAAGTATATTGAGACTTATCAAATCTGTTAAAGATAACCTTCAGGGTTTAAGGGCTGTGGTTATAGGTAGGAGTACTATTGTAGGAAAGCCTGCGGCTAATTTGCTTCTTCAAGAAAATGCTACGGTAACTATATGCCATTCTAAGACATCAAACTTAAAAGAGATCTGTAG
>JAEXSY010000194.1 GCA_023440105.1 Bacillota bacterium | reverse complement strand
AAGAGATAGCTGAGTCCGCTTTAAGTATGGCAAAGCATGTAATGAGAGAAGGAATAGAGGTAAGATTAAATACACCTTTGACCTTGGATACACTAAAGGAAATCTCTCCTGATGAATTAGTTATTGCCATTGGATCAGAGCCAATAAAGCTGAGAATTCCTGGGGCTCTTTTACCTACAGTTTCAAACTCCCATGAAGTACTTTCAGGAAAGGTTATACCTAAGGGTAAGGTTGCTGTAATCGGAGGAGGTCTTGTAGGCCTTGAGGTGGCAGAATTACTTGCACACAAGGTAGAGGAAATAACTGTTATAGAAATGCTTGATTCCGTAGCTAAGGACCTCGGTCAGTTGAGAAAAATCTGTGTTATGGAGAGCCTCTACAAGAGCAATGTAAAAACTATAACCAACGCTCAATGTACCGAAATCAAAGAGAACTCCATTATAATCAATAAGGATGGAGAGCTTTCAGAAGTTCAATGCGATTCTGTTGTAATAGCTGTAGGTGCTAGATCCAGAGCCTTTGAAGATATCAAAGAATACTGTGATAATAATGGACTATCCTATCATGTTATTGGAGATGCCTTAAGAGCAAGAAGAGCTCTTAACTGCACTGCTGAAGCCTGGGAGCTGGCAGCAAATATATAATCAGAATAAAATTATTTATCATTTTTAGAGAAAACATATTGATTACAGGAAGTACAAAGTGGCAAGCCTTGGATATTTAAGGCTTGCCACTTTTCTTTATATAAGCTGATTTATTGGACTTAATGGGCCTAATAGATTCCTAATTCTGTTATAAGGTATCTCTATTTTGAACAAACCATAATAGTAAGGAGTATATTCATAAACCTGATAGTACATAACAAGGCTATCGGGGGTCAAATAAAAGGCTTGATTTTCCTCTACTCCACCAAAAGGAGTTGTTAAGGTTACATTGTTTCTCTGAATATACTCCTGTGCAAGGCGGTTTAGCTCAGCTATATAGTTAGTTCTGGGATTAAATAAGTCGCTGAAGCTGTATATCTGTCCAGTATTAGCATTAAAGGTTATGGAGTCATAAACAGAAAGGCCGTGAGCTGCTTTATTAACATAGGTATACATATCAAAGAGTATACTTACAATACCATTCTCATTTAATGTATCCTCATAGGTACCATAGACCTCTGAAAAATCCACCTGCTCAGGTACTAGCACCTGTGACTTAAATAGCCCTGCCACCTTATCAATTATCGCCTGATTTAAGCTATTAATAATTTCCTCTCTGCTCTGATTATTCTGCTGCCTTGATGAGCTTGTTCTTTGGTTTCCTTGGCCTCCTTGCATCATAGAACCACCGAAGGGTTCCTGTCCTCCAGGGGTGCCTTGAGCTCCTTGATTGTTAGGAGCTCCCATCTGACTACCAGGTCCAGGCCCTACTTCTGGTGGAATTGGTGGAACCTGGCCACCTGGTCCGCCTGGGGTGCCTGGAGCTATTTGTCCTGCTGGTGGTCTTGGGGGAAGCTGAACACCTGGTCCGCCTGGGATGCCTGGACCTCCTGGGGCTCCCGGCCCCATTGGGCCACCTGGTCCTGCTGCCGGTGGTCTTGGTGGAATCTGGCCTCCTGGTCCTCCAGGGGCCTGCATAGGTGGCTGCCCTCCGATTATAGGCTGATTCTTAAGAATAAAGGGATAAGAAATACTAAATTGTCCAGGTATGAATTTTTGCTCCTGAAGATCTACCTCTTGGCTCTCATTGCTTATCGTATTCTCGCTTCTGGTATTATGTTGGTCATGAGTTCCCCAGAAAGCATAGTTGTTCTTACAGCTATTACAATTAGAGTAAGCAGGATAAAAAGGAATGTATCCATAATAATTATTAGGATAGTACATATATCCATAAAGATTTGGATTTATATAATAGTACATCTAAAGTTCCTTCCATATAAATTACTTATAATATAATATAGATAAGTTTATTTATATAGTGACAGCAATTTATATTTCCTAAAAAATAAAACCATTAACTCTTTCAATAGCTTTATAAAGCCGTTAATTTCATCTCAATCAGCATCATAAATACCAATTAAATAGCATTAAAAATACATTCCTCATCACTACCTACTCCTCTTACAATGTCTTCTGCTAATGCCCTACAGGTAGGTGCTCCACAAGCACCACAATCAAGTCCTGGTAACTCCTTTAAAATTCCCTCCATTTTGTTCATCTTCTTAATTGCAGAAAATATATCCTCATCCAAAAGCATAATTGGATTATGGCTCACCTTATTTTCCCAGTTTAGCAACTCTCTATCTATCTTCATCAAATCTACTGTTTGATTAATATGGCTATACCTCTGTTGCTTAATTATTCTTGCTTTTGCTATAAAAGGATTTTCCACATTAAGAGCTCCTCCTACGCATCCACCTGTGCAGGCATTTAGCTCCACAAATTACGTTCTCTGAAGCTTTCCTTTTCCAATCTCCTCAAGGACTCTTGTTACATTATCTATTCCATCTGCAGAAAGATATCTTTCACAATTTTGAGCAGAAGCCTCTCCTCCGCTATAAGCCCAAGAACGGCCTACTACACCGCTAATGGATAGCTTTAAAGGAATAGTTATTTTATTCATTTCTTCTAAAAGTCTTGGATATATTTCCTTTATCCCAAAGATACCATCAAGACCTGAATTCTTAACTGTTAGAGGATTCTTCCCATCTGTTACCTTAGCAGGACATGGAGATATAAAAAAAACACCAATTTCCTCTGGTCTATAACCTGTCTTTATTACTGCTTCCTTCCTTGCAATTCTTGCGGCAAGGTTCACTGGTGGAATTAACGGCAGTATATTGTCTAATAACTCCGGAAATTTCGTGCTTATAAATCTTATAATAGTAGGACAGGCACAACTTATTACTGGTTTTATGCAGTCCTCTTTTTTTAATATTTCTGATGTATAAAAAGAAATAATTTCTGCAGCTTGTGCTACCTCAAACACTTGATTAAACCCCATATTTATAAGCCCAGTAAGGATAAAATCTACATCATCTAGTTTCGAAAACTGGCCATAAAGGGCTGGTGCCGGCAACGCAATTGTCCATCTATAGTCTTCTAGCTTCCCCTGGAAGCTATCACAAACAGCCCTTTTTGCTTTATACGGACAAACCTTTATACACTCACCACAGTCTATACATCTTTCTTCAATAATTTTTGCCTTCTCATTATATACCCTTATAGCCTCCATAGGACAAATTCTCATACAGGCTGTACATCCTTTGCATTTTTCATAATCCAAAATAACCGAGTGTGTAATATCTTTTCTAAAACTCATCATCTTTCTCCTATAAAAAGCTTAAATGAATAGCTATAAGGCTTCCCTTTATCTAATATCATAAATCTACATACGAATCTAAGGTTGAATTACTTTATTATATAAACAGATATGACAATGTGTTGTTTGTGTATGCTCAAATAGCTTTTGAGGCTTTTATGTTAGTATTACTGCATATTCCTTTTTGTCTGCCATATCTGTTTATTTGCATTATATTATTATCGGCCTATCTTGTAACTTTTAGAATATTTTGTACAATAGCATATTTCCCCTAATAAGGACACTGTCTTTTGATATTAGTATAATTTTTTATTTCCATACTTATTTATTATATCGAGACGGCTTAGGGCCCTGGCCATAGCAGCCCTGGAGCGATGGAACTCCTTAAGGTCCTCCTTGTGCTTCAATTTCTCCAGAGCTCTCTCCTTGGCCTCTAGAGCTCTCAGCTCATCAATTTCTTCAGGACGCTCTGCACTGCTCACAAGGACTATTACTCCATCCTTCTGCACCTTTGCAAATCCTGAGCTTGCAGCAGCAACTATCTTTTCCTGATCTGCAGTGGTTATTCTCAGCTCTCCCGGAACTATTCCTATAACCATCTCCTCATGGTTGGCCAGTATTCCCATCTCTCCGTCCACAGTAGTTAAGGTAACCGATTCAACATCTCCTTCATAGAAAACATGATCACTGGCCAGTACTTTAATCTTAAAATTAGTCATCTATATCCCCCTATCCTTTTCATTGTAGAGGACTAAGCTTCCGCTTTCTTTATCACATCATCAATGCCGCCAACGTTGAAAAATGCCCACTCGGGATATTCATCCATCTCTCCATCAATGATTGCCTTAAAACCTCGAATGGTCTCCTTTAC
>JAEXSY010000294.1 GCA_023440105.1 Bacillota bacterium | reverse complement strand
TATACCATTTAACCGCTATTTCAGTACCTGATACATCGAAATGCTCATAGCTGTGGCTTATTCACTGAGATATGAAAGGTTGAAAAACCTTGAATTTTCAATAAAAAACACTTGATTATATGAGGAGGTATATTAAATGAGTAACAAACATCCTATTTTAGGACGCGGAGAATTATATGTAAAAGATATTGAAAAACGTTACTATGGAGGACCTCAAAAACTCCCCCATACTTATCACGAAAATAAAATAGCTTTAATCAAGGACATTGCTTCTATTCAAGAAGAAGTCCAAAGAAATGACGAAATTTTTTTACAAGAAAAAGTTGTCTGCATTCGTATGGAACCAAAATTTGAAGCTAAATCTTATTCACCTGATATGATTTTATCGGTGGATGGTATTACTCCTATTGGCGGTCGTAAATATATAATTTCAAAGTCTGAAGAAGGTCTGGTTAAATCGAAATTATATTTTGCAAAAACCAGTGATCGCGGACTAGAAAACCTAAAATACATATTGGAGTCTGGACAAAAAGACAACACTGTTACCTGGCAAAATCAAATTTCAACTATTCGGACAATTGATTTACTTGATTCTACAGAAAAAATTTCAGGCTTTTCAAGTACATGGGATAGCGGATTAGTTGAAATTGTTTTACACCCATTTATATGGAATGACACTTTTGCAATGCAACAATTCTTAACCCTTTTAGATTTAGAAACAGATAAATATAAAATATCCGGTTATGAAAATGGCCCTTTGTTCTGTGCTGCCGTATGTAATCATGAAACATTAGAACGATTGGTAAAATTTAACCCCTTAAGAACAGTTCATCCTTTAGGAGAACTTAATATACCCAATATGCGTGGTAACTCTTTTTTTGACGCACCAGTTCCACCATTATATAAAGGGACTCCTCAAATGCGAATAGGCGTTTTTGATGGTGGTGCTGATTCAACATTACCTCATTTAAAAGATTTTGTCACCGCACATGAACTGACACCTATCTCTGGACATCCAGCACTCATTGCACACGGAACTGCTGTTTGTGGTGCTGTTTTATACGGACTGTTGAATTATAAACCATCAACCGAACAGCTTGAAACACCGATTGTTTCTGTTGACTCATATAGAGTATTACCCCAACAGCAAACGGGAAATCCTATAGAAGATAGCGGTCTATATCCTGCAATCGACCAAATAGAAGAAATCGTGCATAACTATACAGAAACTGTATTATATAATTTATCTTTTGGTCCTCGTGGTGCAATTGTAGATGATGACATTAGTCGTTTTACCTATGCATTGGATAGACTTTCCATGCTTCCTCATCATCCACTATTTTGTGTTGCTGTCGGAAATGACGGAGATTTGCCTTATCCTTTTAATAGGATACAAGCTCCTTCAGACTTGGTTAATGGTTTAGGGATTGGTGCTTATACATTTGACAAAAATGGAGAAAAGATAAGAGCTAGTTATAGTTGCATTGGCCCTGGACGTGAGGGGTGCAAAGTAAAGCCTGATGTTCTGGAATTTGGAGGAGCACCAGAAAATCCAGCTGTTTTAATAAGCACTATACCAAATAAAACAACTGTAGAATGTGGAACCAGTTTTGCCTCACCTATTGTTACTGGTAAACTAGGAAAAATGATGGCATTATCCTCTGAAATCTCTCAGCACATGGCTAAAACATTGCTTATTCACACGGCAGAAGATTCAGATGAATATAGCATCGAAGAAATAGGATTCGGATTCTGTATTGATGATGTTACAAATATCCTAAATTGTGAAGACAATAAAGTTGTTGTTTTATATGAAGGAAATATTGCTCCTAAACAAAATATAGAACTCCCTGTTCTTCTCCCTGATATAAATGGGCTTAAATGCAATGCCAATATAACATGGACGCTTTCAACTTTATCTGAATTAAACCCAAATGATGTTGATTCTTATACCTGTAATTGTGTAGAAGATTATTTTTAGCCGCATGATATACATTACATTTATTTCAAAAACACAATACATGGTAGAAAGCAAAAAGCAGCCTTTGTGGGAACAGACGCAGAAAAAGAACTATACGATTTAGGATATAGTCGTTCTGATCTACCAATCTCTAAACCGCCAAAGCAATTTTTGAGTGAAGATGAATTACGGTCACAGCATTTAAAATGGGATACTGTGACCAAAAAAACTATTACTATGAGAGCGTCTTCTTTGAGCAATCCTTTCTTCATACTTCATGGAATGAATAGAGATATTGCTGGGACTACACCCATGAAATATTTTGTTGCCATCACAGTTGAGATTCCAAAATATCCTGGAGTTTTATATGACGATATTTTAGCTCAATATCGAAATCTTGTACCAATCAATATAAAAGTAGAGAATCAGATTTTTGTCGAATTATAAACTATATAGAAAAGCGCTATAGGCACAACCTATGGCGTTTTTTTAACATTTAATCTTTATGCTACCTAGATAGTAAAAAAGAAATAACATAAACGCTCCATAGCATGTACCTATCCATTAAAATGAATACATGACTTTAAATGAAATCTACCCGCTTACGCTAAGCTGACGACAAAACCACATTCAATAGATATTTGAGTATAATTTAAACTATAAGTACAAGAAAAGCGGTTAAAACACCATAAAAGATTAGTGAAATTAAGAGCAAAAAGGTGAAAAAACAGTAAAAAAACAGTTGCATGAGTATGTCTAATTCATGGAACTCCATTTCTGATTTTTATTGCACTATTTCCTGATATTTTGAAATAAATCAGGAAATAGTGCTTTTCTATTCTCCTTACCGATGATATACTGAAAATGACTTTTAGTTGTT
>JAEXSY010000171.1 GCA_023440105.1 Bacillota bacterium | reverse complement strand
GCCCCCAGTTGATAGGATATATCGTAATCCCTCACATCGGTAGCAAAAGCTACACTGTCCGTAAGATAGCTTACAAAGGAGCTAGCGGAGATAAACAGGACAACACTGATAAATAGTGATAACACCGTAGCCCTGTAGCGCTTTTTATTTCTCTTGTACTGCTTTTCTGCCAGCATTCCTTCAAGACCAAAGAACTTATAAACAAGCTTACTGGTTTTGAGCTTTTTACCCTTTATCTTTATGTCACTGCTCTGCCTTATAGCCTCAATGGCTGTGATTCTTGTGGCTCTACGAGAAGGGATGTAAGCAGATATTAATACCGTAACTAAAGCAAGCAAAACAGCTACAATAATAGCCATAGGACTTACACTTATCCTTATGCTTACAGCTCCAGTATATATGGATTCAGCCATCCTATCTCCAATTAAATAAAAAGTAACTCCCATACCGGTAATTCCTAAAAGTATACCTAATGGAATACCTATTACACTTAAGGTAAGGGCCTCAAAGAATACACTTCTGCCCAGCTGCTTTTTAGTGGCTCCTATAGAGGATAAAAGGCCAAACTGTTTTGTTCTCTCACTGACGGATATAGCAAAAGCATTATAGATAAGGGACACAGAACCAAAGACTATGAGAGCAAATAAAATCGCTGCCAGGCTATATAATACGCTATAGAAGCTGTCATAGCTGGAGGCCCCTCTATATCTCAGGATATCACTATTGGTAGAATAGCTCACGAAACTTTCCCCATCATTAGAGGAAAGGCTATCTAAATAGTCATAAATATCCTTGGGTGCTTTAGTAGTAAAATACACATTGGACGGTGCATCCTTAAGAGAATCATCCTTGAGGGTTACAGCTGTGTATCCCGGTGCATTAAAGCTTTCAGAGCCTGGTCTTTCCATAAAGCCTACTACTGTATAGGTTCTTTCCAATCTAACCTTAAGCTCTTCTATAGGCTTTTCAGATTTATCCACTTGCAGAGCATTATCCTCTATAAGAATATCCTCTCCATCAATAACTCTGTCGCCAAGCTTCAGGGTGATGGTATCACCAAGGTTATACTGCACACCTCCATTGCTGCGAAGGTGATTGGGAAGGACTATCTCCTGAGAATTCTCCGGCAGCCTTCCTCCAGTAATATGGACAGGCATCTTATCAAAAAACTCTTCATCGCCACCTAAAAGATATACATAAGGCTTATACTGATTCTGTATACCTTCTACAAAGCTGTAACCAAGAATCTGACCCTGAAAGGAGTCCTTTATATAGTCATCATCTTTAATAGCATCAAAGGTTTCCTCCTGAGAGTAATATAATACACCTTCCCAATCTCCATTATTATATATAGATACATTAACCATATAATTTTGGAGACTGGAAATAGATGTGGTTATTGCAGTGAACATTGATGCAGAAAGGATAATACCTATAATGGTTACTATAGTTCTTGTTTTATTTTTCCTTAAGGTCTTTAAGGTAACCTTGTTGAATATGTTCATCCTCGGACCACCTCATCCCTTACGATCCTACCATCCTCTATTGCTATTATCCTATCAGCCTGAAGGGCTATGTTCTCATCATGGGTAATAATTATTAAGGTTTGGTTATATTTTTTATTGGAAAGCTTTAAAAGCTCGATTATTTCATGGCTGTTTTTTGAATCCAGGTTTCCTGTAGGCTCGTCAGCTAGCACCACTGCAGGAGCATTCATTAGTGCACGTCCTATGGATACTCTCTGCTGCTGACCTCCTGAAAGCTGATTGGGAAGGTGACCTTCTCTTCCTTTAAGCTTAAGGGTATCTAGAAGCTCATTGAGCCTTTCCTGATTAACCTTTCTTCCGTCCATCAATACTGGAAGAGTCATATTCTCTGTAACATTAAGCACCGGTATTAAATTATAAAACTGATAAATAAGTCCAACCTGACGCCTTCTGAAGATTGCTAGCTTTTCATCATTTTGTGCATATACATCGCTGCCGTCCATATAAACCTTACCGGAGGTAGGTTTATCCACTCCCCCTAAAATATGAAGAAGTGTGGATTTACCAGAACCTGAGGGTCCTATTATAGCAACAAATTCACCTTTATTTACAGAGAAGGAAACTCCATCAAGAGCTCTCACCTCATTATCCCCTGAGCCATATACCTTCGTTAAATTTTCTATTCTCAATATTTCCATGAGTTTTCCTCCTATTTACTTTATGAGTTTATTCTACTATTTCAAGATGACAGGTCAGTGACTTAAAAATAACAATTTCGTCACTTTATCCATAATAAAAAAGAGGAAGCCAAATACTCCCTCCATTAAAAATAGATAATAGACCTCCATGCTAAACCGCGCCCTTATAAAATCTTACGATAAATCTTGCTCCACCTTCTCTTCTGTTCTCTACCTTTATGGTTCCATTCTGCTCCGTCACTATCATCCTGGCTAGCGCTAGGCCTATACCAATACTGTTCGACGAGGAATTCTTCCCTCTATAAAACCTTTCAAAAAGATGTGGAATATCCTCAGGATCAATTCCTTTTCCGTTATCCTCCACTACAATTTCCGTATATATGGTATTCTCGCTACCCTTTATGTAAATTTCTCCCCCTGGTGGAGTATGCTCTACAGAATTCTTGATGATATTACCTAAGGCTTCAGAAGACCAAAGGATATCCCCAAGGTATCCCGCCTCTTCCTCAATATCTATGATGAGCCTCTGTTCCCGAAGATCCATAGCCACGGCAATCGGCTCCGAGGCTCTCTTTATAAGGGACTTAAGGCTAACGGGCTCCCTTTTAAATTCCACAGTTCCAGCATCTAATCGAGATATTTTCAAAAGAGAAGCCACCAGCCAGTCAATCCTTCCTAAGAGTCCTGAAAGCTCCGATACAAGCTCCCTTCTTTCTCCTAAGGAAAGCTCTGGCTTTGATAAAAGAGAAGTAATAAGATTCATGGAGGTTAATGGAGTTCTCAGCTGATGGGAAATATCTGCTATAGAATCCGCTAGATATACCTTATCCTGCTGAAGGGTCTCCTTCTGCTCTCTAAGCCTTATGGTCATCTTATGAATCTCACTGCTTAAGATTGCAAGCTCCCCTTCCTCATAGGTAGTAAAATCTATAGTTTCATTGCTGTGAAGGACCTCATCGATCTCCTGACTGAGGTCTGAAATCCTTTTATATCTTTTATAATCATTAAAGAGGTACACAGCTGTAAGGAGAGCTCCAAAAAGGATAATTAATATACTTAAATCTAATGCTCCTAGTAAAAAAGCTATTATCACAGCTACAAGGGTCACTATTATGTTAATAAAAATAATCCTAACTATCTCCTTATTTCTAAAAAATCCCATGCTAATCACCAACCTTATAGCCAATGCCCCTTATAGTCTTAATAATCTTAGGATTTTGGGGGTCTTCCTCTATCTTCTCCCTAAGTCTTTTTATGTAAACCGTAAGAGTGTTATCATTAACGAATTCTCCAGCTATATCCCAGATTTCCTCCAGGAGCTTCTGACGAGACAATACTACTCCTTTATTATTTATAAATACCAGGAGAAGCCTATAC
>JAEXSY010000286.1 GCA_023440105.1 Bacillota bacterium | reverse complement strand
AAGGGGATTATTGTTTATGATGGTGATATATATATAGAGGGAAACATTGATTTTATTGGAACTATAATCACCTCTGGAAATATTTTCATCAATGGAGATATTACTATTAATAATGATTTAGAGTATCTTAAAAATTTGTTGGCAGAAAAGTATTCAGTGCTTAAGGAAGTATTCAAGGGTAAAAGCAGAATGGAACAAGAGATCGAATTCATAAGCACAACCATTGACTCTGCTCCTGAACTAGGGAGAAGCTGGAGAAATAATATAACCACAATAAACTGGAAGCTGGTCAAATAGATGGATAGAATACAAATTAAATCTAAAAAAGGTTTTACTATATTAGAGCTTATCATAGCTATAGCCTTAGCTGCTATAATTGCTGCGGTAGTATTTACCTTTTTCATGAGTAATTATAAAAGTCTAGATAAAACCTCTAAAAAATCCGATTTACAGCTTCAAGCGGCTAAGATTAATACCTTAATAAATGAAGAGCTTATGGAAGCTAGTAGAATTGAATCCATGAAAAATGCTCAAAATCAAGAGGTTATAGATTATTCTGAAGCATCAAGCCCGCTGATTATTAGTTATTTAGATGGTGAAGGGAAAAGTAGTTCCCTTGAGATAACCTCAAAAAAGGTTATTTCTATTGATGGAAATGGAAACAAAAGAGAGATAGCTGCGGAAATAAGAGAACTAGAGGTAAGTCCTTTAATTAATGGTTTCACTTTTAGAAATAGTGCCGGGTTGAAGCTTTCCTTTATCTTAGGTACTGAAAGCATCAATTATACCTTTAAAAGTAATGCTTATTTTAGAAATAAGTCTATGGAGGTGAATTAATGAAAAAAATCTGTGCTTTGCTAGTTATATTAATGTTATTTTTACTCATGGGTGATATCTTTATAGGCAAAGAAACCAGCGCCGATACAATATATCCCGAGATAACTGTTAGCTCAACTCAGAAAACCATCACTGCTGAAAAGGATAAGGAGTTTATTATTGATTATACCTTTACTCCG
This sequence comes from Bacillota bacterium, assembly GCA_023440105.1. Lineage (GTDB taxonomy): Bacteria > Bacillota > Clostridia > Clostridiales > Clostridiaceae > JAEXZL01. Next base: position 5,257 of record JAEXSY010000286.1, on the reverse strand, counting down.
AAATCAATTCCTGTATCCGCATTAAATACAACTGTGGATAAGGAAATAATATTAGTAATTGATACCTCAGGCAGTATGACTGATGGATTGCAGAATTCAAATACCACAAAGATTACTGCCTTGATAAAAGCGGCAAAAGCCTTTGTAAAAAAGTTTGCTAATGAGGGAAAGACAAAGATAGGAATTGTGTCCTATTCAACTAAAGGAAAGATAACTCAAGGATTGATAGATGCTAAGAATACATCGACCTTAGAAAGAAAGCTTGATGAATTAAGTAATGTATCTGGTGCAACGAATATAGGCGAAGGTATGAGACAGGCTCTTAAAGAGCTGAATAAAAATACCACTGCAAAGAAATTTGTAATTTTAATGTCCGATGGAGAGCCCACAGCCTTTAGTTATAGTGAAAGCCATCAGAGTGAGAAATATGATAGTAAAACTGGAGCTCATAATCTTCCAGATAGCAACTATTATAAGTTATCTAAAGGCAGTAGTTTATTTACAAGCTTAACAGATAGTAATACTATGAAAACTGGTTTCTACAATGGAACTAGTGACCCTAATAGCTATGCCAAAAATTTTGCAAAGGATATGGCAGTTATAGGAAAGGGAAAGGGAGTAAGAAGCTTTGCTGTAGGGTTTGTTCTTCAAGGGAATGGTGCTAATAAGCTAAGAGAAATAGCAGCTGCTGGTGATGGTCTTTATTATAATGGCAATAACGAAAGTGAAATAATTAATATCTATGAAGAGATTGCAAATAAGATAATTGGTGAGTATATAATGGTTAATAATACAATAACCTATAGCTCCCTAGCCAATCTTACCTATACAGGAACGGAATATCAGCCAGTTGTTCAGGGCAACGAGGTTACTCTGAAGCTTCCCGATATAAAATACACCATAGATAACAGCAAAACTTACTATAAAGCAGACCCTTTTACCATTAGTTTAAAATTTAAAGCTTCTAATTATGGAGATTATTCCTTGGGAGCGGCAAATTTAATTTTTAATTATTTAGATATTGAGAAGAAAACAAAAAAACTGGAGCTTCCTATAGTAAAAATAAATGTACCTTCTCCCGTAGAGATGCTCAATCTCAGCAGAACTATAGAAAATAGTCCTGACAATACTGTCCCTATTAATTCTAATTTCAATATGATATATACAATAAATCCTACTCCTATAGCTCCTTCTCAAGCTGAGAAGAAGGAAATAGTACTTGTTATTGATACTTCTAATAGTATGAATGCCAGTAATAAGAGTGGAGAAACAAAATATAAGATTGATATAATAAAGGACCAGGCAAAGGCTCTTGTAAATAAATTTGCAGGTAATCCTAACGTGAAGTTTGGAATAGTGATTCATGGACAAAAAGGAGAAGCCAAGGTTATCAAGGATGGTTTGTATTTAGTTGGGGCAGATAGATCGGAAGATATTATTAAATTTATTGATGGCTTAAGAGCTGAATCCAATGATAACAATATTGGAGATGGAATAAGAAAAGGATTAGCTTTATTTACTGGAGACTCCACTATAGAAAAAAATCTTATCATAATTACGGATGGTGGAAATAATTATTATACCTATAAGACAGGTGACTGGCGTATTCCGGTTTTTTTTACTGAAGTAACCTTGTTGGAAGAGTCATTGAAGTATTCTGATGGTAAGGCATTGGGTATTTTATTTATAGATCCTGAGGATTATTATAGAGATATTGCAGAGGTTATATCTAAGAGGGGGTATCCAATTAAAACTACTTATATTCAATTATCAGGATCAAATGGGGATAAAACTTATAATTTACTTACATCTATGAAAAACAAAAGTGGTGGAGCTATTTCTGATTTAAGAGATAATTCAGAGTCTCAAGTGATTGAAACATTTAATACAATTATTACTGGTATTGGAGGAGGAAACTTTAAGATAACTGCTCCCAAGCTTAAGGTTAGTAGCAAGAGTGGCTTTATTCTTAATAACAATACTGCAGAATATTTGTTTAAGGATGTGGAATATAAATATAATCCCATCAGTGGAAAGTATGAAGCTCCACTTCAGGCAATTCCTGTAGGTTATAAGGCTACTGCTATTGGTAACGATGGTATAACCCTTTCCGGAGATGCTTCTTTAGCTTATAAGGATTTAAAAGGACGAGCTGTAGATAGCAGGTTCCCTGATATGCTTATAAGAGTAAGAGATAACACTCAGATAAAGCTTGGTTTATTTAGCAGTACCCCTATTCAAGGGAAGCCTATTGGTGAGAATTATATAGATACTCAACACATTAATCCTGAGTTTGTTGAGAACATCCCTATAAGAATGGCAGCAATGATTAAGAATTATGGTGAGGGCAGTAATCTGAAGTTAACCATAAATAAGGATTTATCGAGAGGAATAATCAGTGTAAATATTAATAAAAGTGATGTTATTGTTTATAGAATAGTTAACGATAAGCTGGAGCCAGTAGCAATTAATAGTAATGATATAACTATTACTGGTAGTGGAAGTAATAGTGCAGTTTTAAACGTTAAGATACCTACAGGCACGGCTTCTACAGAGAATTACTATATAGTCAATTATAATTTTACTAGCTCAATTTCCGAAGCAGAGGATATACAGCAAGAGGATAAGATATTAACGGTTTATGGTGAAGTGATAGGAAGCGGAAAGAAAGATAATTATTCTGTTATTCCAGTACTCCTGCCAGATGTTTTTTAAAAAATAATTGTGTCCCAATTAACACCAGTCTAGCTGGTGTTTTTCTTTATTCTAATCAGAGAAGTGTAATAGTACAATCTTATTTTTTTATCTAAGAATTTATTAATCAAGAAGAAATATTACATTTTCAAAAGAAATAAATAAGATTTTTCAACATAAATTTACGAGTTTTATTAAAATATATTGAAAGAATTTTACGGCTTTTAAAATACCTGCTGACCTTTGTTGACAAGTCTTTGTATAACCTTTATAATTAACTTTAATTTAATAGATAACACTCATATATCCCCTGAATATGGCAGGAAGTATCTACCGAAAACCGTTAATTTTCGACTATGGGTGAAGCTTAATTTTGTCTGGATTTTTTAAAAGGCAGTTAGTTTCACTTATAGTGACTAGCTGTCTTTTTTTATTTTTATAAGAGTCCTATTAATTAGATTTTAAATAAATAATATTTTATCTAGAGATAATAGAAATAATTTTAATTTTGGAGGAGTGAAATAATGGCTTGTATTTTAAAAACCGCCTATACCTTTGATGATGTTTTATTAATACCAAACAAATCTGAAATATTACCTAGAGAAGTTACAGTAAATACTAATCTTACTAAAAACATAAAGCTTAATATTCCTTTTATGAGTGCTAGCATGGATACAGTAACAGAAGCTAAAATGGCTATTGCCATGGCTAGAGAAGGTGGCATAGGAATTATACATAAAAATATGTCCATCGAGCAGCAGGCTCAAGAGGTGGACACAGTAAAGAGACAGGAAAATGGTGTAATAACTAATCCTTTTTCTCTTTCCCCAGATCATCCCTTAAAGGATGCAGATGCTCTTATGAGAAAATATAGAATATCTGGAGTTCCTATCACTGAAGATGGTAAGCTAGTAGGTATTGTTACTAACAGAGATATGCTCTTTGAAACAGATTATAATAAGTCAGTTAAGGAGGTTATGACTTCCGAAAATCTAATCACTGCTCCAGTGGGAACTACTATAGAAGAAGCTAAGGAGCTATTAAAGAAGCATAAGATAGAAAAGCTTCCATTAGTGGATGATGAAAATAATCTTGTAGGACTTATAACAATAAAAGATATAGAGAAGACCAAGGCATATCCTAATGCAGCTAAAGATTCAAAAGGCAGACTTCTCTGCGGAGCTGCTGTTGGAGTAACGGCAGATATGATGGATAGAGTAGATGCATTAGTTAATGTTAATGTAGATATTATCACCTTAGATACTGCTCATGGTCATTCCATGGGGGTTATAGAAGGAGTTAAGAAGATAAAGGCTAAATATCCTGAGCTTCAAATAATTGCAGGTAATATTGCTACACCAGAGGCAGCAGAGGATTTAATAAAGGCTGGAGCTGATGCAGTAAAGGTAGGTATCGGACCAGGCTCCATTTGTACTACAAGAGTTGTAGCAGGGGTAGGTGTTCCTCAGCTTACAGCAGTAATGGATTGTGTAGAGGTTGCAGAGAAATATGGAGTTCCTGTAATAGCTGATGGAGGAATAAAGTATTCAGGAGATGTAGTTAAGGCTTTAGCCGCAGGAGCTAGTGTGGTAATGATGGGGTCACTCCTTGCAGGCTGTGAGGAAGCTCCTGGAGCTATAGAAATATATCAGGGCAGAAGCTATAAGGTTTATAGAGGAATGGGTTCCCTGGCTGCCATGGAAAAAGGCAGCACCGATAGATACTTCCAGGAAGGTGCTAAAAAGCTTGTTCCAGAAGGAGTAGAAGGAAGAGTTGCTTATAAGGGCTATCTTGCTGATACAATATTCCAGCTTCTTGGAGGAGTTAGATCTGGTATGGGCTACTTAGGAGCTAAGAACTTAAGAACCTTGTATGAAACTGCCAGATTTGTGGTTCAGACCTCTGCAGGACTTAAGGAAAGCCATCCTCATGATATATACATCACTAAGGAATCACCAAATTATAGTGTTAATACAGGGAACTAAGGTTTATAATTAGTTAATAGAAGCATTACCTATAGATAACAATTGGGAGGAAATACATGGAGAGAGATTTAGTACTTGTGGTGGACTTTGGAGGACAATACAATCAGCTCATAGCTAGAAGAGTAAGAGAGCTGGGAGTTTATTGTGAGATAGTTCCCTATAGCTATTCGATAGATAAGATTAAAGAAAAGAATCCTAAGGGAATAATCTTCACTGGAGGACCTAACAGTGTATATGGAGAAGAAGCTCCAAGAGTAGATGAGGAAATATTTAATTTAGGGGTTCCTGTACTAGGAATCTGCTACGGCTGTCAGCTCATGTCTCATGTTCTTGGCGGTCAGGTTACTGCAGCAGATGTAAGAGAATACGGAAAAACTGAAATCAATCTAAAAACTGATAGCAAGCTATTTAAGGACATAAAAGAAGAAGAACTCTGCTGGATGAGCCATACGGATTTTGTAAAAGAGATTCCTGAGGGCTTTAATATCATAGCAAGTACCTCACAATGTCCAGCAGCTGCTATAGAAAATGAAGAAAAGAAGCTTTATGGAGTACAGTTCCACCCAGAGGTAGAGCAC
>JAEXSY010000284.1 GCA_023440105.1 Bacillota bacterium | reverse complement strand
GGTAACAAGCCCTTAGAGGGCTAAAGCAAAACCACCCGCTGAGCGGGTGGATTTTTATTTATTATAATTCGTTGTATATGCTTTTTAACAGCAGTGAATCTTCTTCTAAAATTGGACTTTCTGAAATTATATAACCTTTTACATCATATTTTACTAGTGCTTTCATAAAGGCTATAAAATTGAAGTCGCTTTCCTTTAGAGGTAGGTGATTTTTTTCTCCTTTTATTCCATAATTAATACCGGATATATGAATATGCATTTCTGATAGTGCTTCTTCTCCTAAGCAATCTCCGATATACTCAAGTATCCTATTGAAATCATCCTGATTCTTTAAACAGCCATTATCTCTTGCATGAATATGGGCAAAATCTATACAGGGTTTGCATAAAGGAACTTCTCTGCAAATAGATACTATTTCTTCTAAGCTTCCAAATTGAGTAGGCTTACCTGTGGTTTCTAATCTATAATTTACACCTAAATCAGGGAGCTTTTTTAGATTATTTTTTATAGCCTCATAGGTTTTCTCTTTGCTATCGCCTAAATAATATCCAGGATGAAATACTATATTATTCCCATTGACTTTTAAAAGAGCCTTTGCACCGTTTATTATCCTTTCTAGGGACTTCATAACCTTTTCTTCCTCTTTAGCGTTTAGATTGATGTAATATGAACCGTGGGCTGTAAGATGAAAGTCATTTTTAATTTTATTTGCTAAAATAGCATCTTTGTTTTTATCAGTAACATTTATACTTCTTACAAAAGGAAATTCCATAACATCTATACCAATTTCTTTTAAATATTCTATCGCAGAAGCATAGTTGAATTTCATCTTGTCCTTTTCCAAGGGTAGTCCCGATATTCCAAATAAAAGCTGCTCCATTATCAATCTCCTTTACTTATAATCCTTTGTTTAATAAAATAATTATACATTAAAAGTATAAGTAATCAAATAATATACTTAATATAAATTATGTAAACTAAATTTTTATACATAAAATAAAAAGGAGATAATAGAAAATGTTTAAATATGTAGGTGATATAAGTACCCTTGCTCAAAATATAATAAAAGAATATTGTAATGAAAAAATAGTGGCTGTAGATGCTACATTAGGAAATGGTTATGATACGGATTTTCTCTCAGATACATTCCAGAGAGTTTATTCTATGGACATACAAAGGAAACTAGTGGAGAGCTATAAAGAAAAAGCTAAAGAGAACGTTACTTTAATTTGTGATTCCCATGAATATATAAATAAATACATAAAAGAGGATATCAATTGTGCTATGTACAATTTAGGTTACTGTCCAGGTGAAAATAAAGAGATAACCACTAAATCTCAATCAACTTTGTTAAGTATAAGTAATACTCTGTCATTATTAAAATCCGGTGGGTTAATTACGATAGGAATATACGTAGGACATAATGAAGGAAAGAAAGAAGAAAGCATCATTATTGATTATCTTCGGAAGCTTCCTAAAGATAAGTTTGGAGTTATGCTTCATGAATATATTAATAGATCTGCTACTTCTCCGCGATTAGCTGTAATAGAGAAAAAAATAATCACTTGATCGGCAATGAATGAATTGTTGAATGTTTTTTCAGAAGATGGTAAAATGATACTAATATTGCAAAAAGGTGACGGTGAAATATTATTATGGAAAATAATCATGATTTAATGAAAAATATACAATTTCGATTTCCTAGATTAAGTAAAGGTCAAAAACTTATAGCAGAATACATATTAAAGCATTATGATAAAGCAGCCTTTATGACCGCAGCTAAGCTTGGTGTAAGTGTAGGTGTTAGTGAATCTACTGTGGTGAGATTTGCTACAGAATTAGGATTTGATGGTTATCCAAAGCTTCAAAAAGCTCTCCAGGAGCTTATTAAAACAAAGTTAACGTCCGTACAGAGATTAGAACTATCTAAAGATTATATTACAGAAGAGAATCCTTTAAAAGGTGTTCTTAAAGCTGATATTGATAATATTCGTGCTACTTTAGAAAAGATAAATCATGCAAGCTTTCAGGAGGTAGTTGAAGAGATACTTAGAGCGAAAAGAATTTACATTATTGGTTTGAGAAGTTCTACGGCCCTAGCAGAATTTTTAGGTTTTTATTTAAACGTAATTCTTGATAACGTTAAGGTAGTAGCCTATGGAATCAGTGACATATTTGAACAAATGTTTAATGTAGGTGAGAATGATCTAGTAATTGGTATAGGTTTTCCTAGATATGCCATAAAAACTATCCAAACATTGGAATTCGCTCAAAAGAGAGGAGCTAAGGTGGTAGCAATTACTGATAGCTCTATATCTCCATTAGCTGGGAATGCTGATTATACTCTTATAGCTCAGAGTAATATGGCTTCTTTTGTTGATTCATTAGTTGCCCCATTAAGTGTAATAAATGCTCTTATAGTAGCTGTGGGAATCAAAGAAAAAGATAAGATTTCAGCCACCTTTAATAGCTTAGAAAATATATGGGAAGAGTATCAAATCTACTCATATAAATCACTTGATATATAAATAATATTATAAATAGGCTTCGGATAATTCTTCGGAGCCTTTTTTCTTTTACAAAATAGAGATTTATTGTTTGACATAATAATTTTATCGATATACTATAATCTTTGTTAATATAAATAAAGGAGATGGTAACTTGGCTAAGGTTATCGTAATTGGTGGTGGACCAGCTGGTATGATGGCTGCCATTACTGCTGCTAAAGCCCATGAAGTTGTTCTTTTAGAGAGTAAAGAAAGATTGGGAAGAAAACTCTATATAACAGGTAAAGGCAGATGTAACGTCACTAATGCAAAGGATATCAGTGAGTTTTTTGATTATATTCCAGGTAATCCTGCATTTTTATATAGTGCCTTATATACTTTTACTAATGAAGATGTAATGAGTATGTTTAATGATAATGGAGTTCCTCTAAAAGTGGAAAGAGGTGATAGAGTTTTTCCTATATCAGATAAATCTTCTGATATTATAGGACTATTTCAAAAGTTACTATCACAAGAAAACGTTGATGTAAGGCTAAATAGTAAGGTAGTAGACATAATAATTACCGATACAAAGCTTCAAAGTGTAATTCTAAGCTCAGGGGAGAAGGTAAAAGGAGATTATTACATATTTGCTACTGGTGGTAAATCTTATCCTTTAACAGGATCAACAGGTGATGGATATAAGTTTGCGAAAAAGATGGGCCATAAAATAATTGAGCCTAAGGCTTCACTAGTACCAATCATATTGAAGGATCCCAGTATAAAAGATCTCCAAGGTTTATCCTTAAAAAATGTAAGAGTAAATTTAATAAAGAATAGTAAAGTAATTTATAGTGATATTGGGGAAATGCTTTTTACTCATTTTGGAGCATCTGGTCCTATTATTTTAAGTGCCAGCAGACATATTAAAGAAAATAATAAGTATTCTATATCGATCAATCTTAAGCCGGGACTTACAGAAGAAGAGCTAGATGCTAGAATCCAGAGAGATTTTAAAGAATATAGTAACAAGGACTATAAAAATTCCTTAGATGATCTGCTGCCTAAAAAGCTAATTGCTTATGTTATAAATAGATCGGGAATATCACCAGATAAAAAAGTACACTCTATAACTAAAGGAGAACGATTAAACCTTGTAAAACTATTACAGAATCTCACTTTCCATGTGGGAGGGCTTAGACCAATCGAAGAAGCAATAGTTACAGCAGGTGGCATAAGTGTAAAAGAGATTAATCCTTCTACTATGCAATCAAAGCTTTTGGATAATGTAGCCTTCTGTGGCGAGCTAATCGATGTTGATGCTTTTACTGGTGGATATAATGTACAGATTGCTATTTCTACTGGATATGTTGCAGGGAATGAAATTCCAGCAAATATATAAAACAATAATTTAAAATTAATGAATATAAAATTACTCCCACTAACCATAATTCTTATGATATTATATAGTAGTGAGAAATTTTATATTTAGAAAATGATTGGAGTGACAACTTACGGTGAAATTATCTGTAGCAATAGATGGGCCAGCAGGAGCAGGTAAAAGTACAATAGCAAAGCTTATAGCCAAGAGATTTCAGCTGACATACATAAA
>JAEXSY010000057.1 GCA_023440105.1 Bacillota bacterium | reverse complement strand
GCTAGCCCTGCTCCATAAGGGAGGGATAGTATTTGAAAGTGATATTCAAAACTTGAAAACTGCTTTATTTAAGGTACAAGTTGCCTTTAACTATCCTTATAAAAGAGAGCTATTTGAAGGCATTGATATAATAAATTACTCTCAGCTGGGCTCGGTATCTAATTTTATAGTAAGGGGTAATAAGGAAGAAACTATCCATAAGCTTAAGACTCTTAATCCAATTGTTTTAGATGTTCTTCCCTTAGGACTAGAAGAAGTATTTATCTATGAAATGGAAGCCTTGGGTTATGCTTTCAAAGAAATTTTAATGTAGGGAGGGAGAAAAGTGAAAAATTACTTTAATATTAAGTTATATAAGGAAGGCCTTAAAAAAGTTAGACTTTTAGGTATAGCAGCAGCAATGGTCTCCATCCTTCTCTGCGCTATTTTTCCAATCATTCATATGGTTGAAGGAGCAAAGGTCTCCTATAAAGCTACTGATGTGGTCACCATTACAGAATTTGCAGTTCTCTTATTCTTAATAATGTTTATTACCCCGCTTTTTGTAATTTCTATGTTCTCTTATTTAAATGAAAGAAGTAAATCAGACTTTTATCATTCAATACCCTATAAGAGAACCTGCGTATACTTTAGCTTTTTATCCGCAGTCCTTACCTGGGTTTGGGGAATTATTATAGCTACAACCTTAATCACCGGAATACTTTGGACAATTAATCCTTTAGTTACCTACAGTCCCTCAGTTTTATTTTTAATTCCCTTAGTTTATATTCTGGCAACCACAATGATAGCAGGATTCTTCACCATAGCCATGACCCTTACAGGCACTCCTGCTTCAAACGTTGCTATAGGGATATTACTGATGTTCTTTGTTAGGATAACTGGAGCTCTGTTTACCAACAGTATAAATGCTGTTGTCCCAATTTTTGATATAAGCTATTCCTTGGGGGCCTTTTTAGAACCAACATATTTTTTACCCATTGGTATTCTAGCTTCAATATTCGCGGGCATAGAGCCTTCACAGCTTTATTCTAATATACCTATGCTTATATATTCCTTAGTCGTTGCAGTAGCACTGGTGGCAATTGGGGCTATTCTCTACAAAAATCGTAAAAGTGAGATGGCTGGTAAGAGTGCCCCTTCAAAACTGCTGCAAAATATATATCGCTGTGCCATAACCCTTCCCTTTGCACTAGCTTTAACAAGTATTATAATAACCAGTCACTATAGAGAACATGGCATAGACACAGCAACAGTATTTATATTTACCTCAATTACTCTACTGGTATATTACCTTTATGAGCTTATTACTACTAAGAATGTTAAAAACATGCTTAAAGCCACCCCTTACCTTCTTGTGGTAGCTGCAGGAGCATTGCTTTTCACTCTTACTGTAACACTAATACGAAGCTCAGTGCTTTCTGAGGATTACAGTGGTAGTGATATAGCTACAGTAGCCTTTTATAACCAGCAAGGCAGTTATTCCCTTACCTTCGAAGATATCGCAGTAGCGGGTATTGGTATAAAGGATTCTAGGGCCTCAGAAATAATAGCAGAAGCCCTAAATGACTCTATTGAGGCCATTAAAAAGAACACCTTTTATGATTTTTCAAATTATAATGAACCTCTTACTTATGAACATATTTATACTGAACTTAAGCTGACCTCTGGTAAGGTATTAGGCCGTTATTTAAGGGTATCAGAAAAGAATTATAAAGAGCTTATAGAAATCTTCACTAAGTCCAAGGAGTATGAAGAAGCCTATCTGGCCTTACCATCTTCTGAGGAGGTAAGCGACTCCTGGATAATGTATATAGAGGATACTGAAAACTCTCTCTGGAAAACCTTCCAGGAGGAATATAAAACTCTGTCTAATGAGGATAAGCTAAGGGTTAAGGAGGGTAGTCTTGAAGAAAATGCCTTGTTCCTAGGTGTTACAGGGGAAAGTAATATGAAGAGCTTTCACTCCAGCTATTTAATTTCCGAGGTTACTCCTAAAACTCTTGAAAAGTATCTAAGCCTTATGAATGACTTTAAAGCAGAGAATAGTAATGATACACAGAAGTCAAATAAAGAGAGAATAGTTGAATATCTCACAGCAATAACGGAGGGAACGGTAAAAAGAGGTAAGAATGAACAAGGTGAACTAAACATAAACATAACCTATAATAGTGAAATGGAAGATCTCTTGAACAGGACATTACTCAGTTATGATGCTTCAGAGAAGGATTGGACCAATCTCATGGAGATATCCTCACTGCTTTTAGAGGAGAGTAATAATCCAGTTGATGTAACAAAGCCCTTCATAATTATCACAGTAGATTATTATACCTATTCAATAAATAAAGAAGACTTCTTTAATGGAAGTGCAGCCTTTAATGTTTCTGAAGCTAATATGGAAAGAATCAAAGAAATTTTAAAATAAATATAGCTTCATAAAAATAAGACTATGTTTAAAAGAGCAGTTGAAATAAGCCTTAAATAGATTTCTTAGGAGGACTGACTAAATTTGAGAAATAAGTATTTACTTATACTATGTATTTTTCTGATACTAGGTTTTACAGGCTGTAGTAAGTCAAGCACAGATATTAAGCAATATCTTAATAGTGGTAATATTATTGATAAACCGGCAAAAGAATTTATGCCTTCTATTGAGAACTTACCAAAATACAAAGCTATATCATACAATTATAATAGTAATTCCAAAATATTCTTTAAATCAGAGGCAATAACTCTTGTTGTTCAATATGATGGAGAAACCTATGAGAAGGAAAAAGAAAGGTTAACTAAAGCATATAAATTCTTAGAAGAAAAAGCCGATTCAGATCCTGATGAAATTAGGTATTATGTTCCTGAGCATGAGTTTTCCATAAGCAATTTTGACTTTAAAGTAGCAGATAATAATCATAATTATAAGGCAGATTACCCAAAGTCTTTTGGTATGGTTGGAACATCTGATAATAAAAAAAGTATAGCATATTTATATTTCTATGACTCTGATCTCGATAGTATAGAAGATGATACTGAAGAGCCTATGGCTAGTTTTGTAAAAGAGTATTTTAAATATGAGTTTTAAAACCAGAATAAATGTGTGGCTTACTAAAATATAAACTATGAAACACCTAAATCCCAAAAGTAATTTTAAACATAGCCAAAATAAAAAGAGCTAAGTATGTTCTTAGCTCTTTTTATATAATGTAAAAAACTAAAGCTGCTGATTAATATGAGATATGTTTATCCCCTAATAATTTATTTAAACATGCAAAAAAAAGCACTTGAGTAATCAAGTGCTTTTTTGGAGCTGGCAATAGGAATCGAACCTACAACCTGCTGATTACAAGACAGCGGCTCTACCGTTGAGCCATGCCAGCAAATGGCGACTCAGAAGGGGCTCGAACCCTCGACCTCCGGCGTGACAGGCCGGCACTCTAACCAACTGAGCTACTGAGCCATATATGGTGGGAACAACAGGGCTCGAACCTGTGACCCTCTGCTTGTAAGGCAGATGCTCTCCCCGCTGAGCTATGCTCCCCCATTAATGGTGACCCCTAGGAGAATCGAACTCCTGTTACCACCGTGAAAGGGTGGTGTCTTAACCGCTTGACCAAGGGGCCTTAATTTGTCTCTTGGTCGCCTGGGCAACCCGACATAGATTATAATACACAAAATCCATTAGAGTGTCAACAACTTTTTTCAAAAAGATTTTAGGAATATATATCCAAGCTGTAAAATAAATCAAAAACCCCAGCCTGGATATATAATTATTAACCTAGATAATTCATTATACCATCGTAGACCAGCTCATAATAATACTTACCATGAGGTACTAGATTATCAAAGGTTATGATATAGCTAACGGGATTGTTATTTCCTAAAGAATCAGGAGCTATCCCCTTAACCTCTACCTCCTTAATAGTTCCATCAATAAGAGCCTTATACATCCCCAGCTCCATTTCTACTAATGCAGTAATTTCTTCTCTTTGAATACTATATTCCATTAAAGGCTTGTTACATTCATAAAGATATAAATAACCAAACTGAAAATCCTTATATTCCTTTTCCTTTTTCTTCTGTTTAACGGTGCCTAGATAGATAAGCTCTGAAAAATCCGTTTTAATCCCAACCTCTTCATATAGCTCTCTTACTCCATCCTTTATAGTTTCTCCAGAGAGCAGATGGCCTGCAGAGGAGGTATCAAATAGATCAGGATAGGTATCCTTATGGGGGGATCTTTTTTGAAATAATATATAGGTCTTAGCACCCTCTCTTCTAATAAACCAGCACTGAAAAGCCTTATGCCATAATCCCTTTCTATGAGCCTCACCTCTAGGAGCAACCCCTAATGGCTCCATATTTTCATCAAATATGTCAAAATACTCCTCCGAGGCTTCCTCTATCATTGCCATGGCTACAATCTGCTCCCAGGTAATTAAGGAAATAGCATCATGGACATATTGCTTAAAGGTCCTAGTTCCTTCTCCAGATTTTAACCTTCTTTCTGCAAGCTCTCCAGCAACTCCCATAAGCAGCGTACCTAAAACAGCACTGAGGAAATTATCCTTACTGTAAGCAGCAAAAACAGCGATTATTGAGCCAATAGTCGAGCCTGCTCCGCAAACTAGTCTTAATCTTGGGCTTCCATTATTAATCCTTACAATTCTCCTGCCGTCAGTAATTACATCAGTCTTTCCTGTAACAACCACCACGGCTTTTCTGAGATTGGCAAGCTCCAGGGCATATTTCTCCACATCCTTTTCCTCTTCAAAGGAATCAATCCCTTTAGTTTTTGCCTTATAGCCCAGCATTGCTTTAATCTCTCCCAGGTTTCCTTTTATAATATCCAAGCTCACCTCTTGAAATAACCTTTTTACAGCATCTTTTCTAAAGGATGATGCTCCAATAGCTGCAGGATCAAATATAACCGGAACCTAATTCTTATTTGCCTCTCTGGCTGTGTCTATCATTATATCTAGATACTCTCTATTCATTGTGCCTGTATTTATCATTAAGGCATTAACTCCTGCATAGGAGATTATTTCATGAGACTCAGAGATTTCATCTATAAGCACAGGAGAGCCTCCTACTGCTAGACAAGCATCCACTAAATCCAGCTCCGTTACATGATTTGTTATAAAGCAAACTAAAGGATTTTCTTTAATATCCTTCATTAGAAATATCTCTTTTAATTCATCAATCATACTCATTAATATCACCTTCTAATTTTAAGAAGGAGAGGAAAAGCATAATCCTCTCCTATAATTTAAATAATCTTATACTTAACTTATGAAACCTCTACATCTAAAATGGCTTTAGCGCCTTCTGATATGTCTATAAGCCTAGCCTTTTCTCTTACAGCTTCTGGAGAAATAATTGATATGGAGTCTAAAAGATAATTTTTGAAAACTCCATGGCCTTCTCCGTCCTTAAGCTTTTCCTCTGCTAGCTCTCCACCAATACCCATAAGCATCGTACCGGTGATAGCTCCATAGAAGCTGTCTCTTGTAGCTCCTGAGAAGGCTGCAATCATTGCACCTATCATGCATCCTGTACCTATTACCATGGGAAGCCTGGAGGTGCCATTCTTAATTTTAACCACCCTAAAACCATCGGTGATTATATCCTCCCTGCCTGTCATAGCTACTACACAGTCTCTCTTTCTTGCCAGCTCCATGCAGAAGACCTCTGCTCCAGTCTCATCCTCATTGGAATCTACACCCTTAGACTTGGGTTTTAAGCCCAAGCATCCCTTTATTTCTCCTAAATTACCCTTAATTACTGAAACCTTAACTTCATCTAATATCCTTTGAACAGCCTTTGTTCTAAAAGGAGTAATGCTGGTAGCTACAGGATCTAAAATTACAGGAATCCCCTTCTCCGTAGCCTTCTTTCCTGCCTCAATCATCGCTGCCAGATATACCTCTGTAATGGTACCAATGTTGAATACCACTGCATCCACATTTCCGAATTCGATTACATCTGCCGCATCTACAGGATCGTCTGTCATAACCGGTGCTCCTCCCACGTAGGTGGTTATGGTTGTTAAATCATTTGCTGTAACATAATTAGTAACAAAATCTACAAGAGGATTTATCTTCTTAGTTTCTTCTAAAACCTCAAGAATTCTATCTATATGATTCATATTTTCACTCCTTACATTTTATTAAATTCTATAAAAAATAAAAAGGGTATAATTTAGGGATATAAACGTTCTAAGGGTGTTCTTACTGAAAAAATAATGAAACTGTGTCCTGGCATATATGTACAAAAAATTGGTACAGGATAAAAATATCATAAGGTTTTACGCCTTATGAATAATAATGATAATTATTTTCAATTATTCTGTCAATATAAAAAATTGTTCAAAAAATACCATACTGATTATCAGCATGGTATCTTTATTAGCCTTTTATAGCTTTACTTATCCTTATTACTTTTATTTCTAAGTTCTACTAGCGCACATCCCTGAATAGCGTTTATATCATTATCCTTACAGTAGTTTAATATCTCTTGACTCTCTGCTCCCGGCTGGATAAGTATATTTTTAATTCCAGCTTCCTTGGCCTTCTTAACTATCTCTATTCCAGCCCTTGGATTAATACATAAATCCAATATTTCTATGTCATAAGGTACCTCTTCTAAGCTATTATAAGCCTGACCGTCAGTAACCTTAGGATTAACTCCACTTACCTTATAGCCATTATCCTCAAGTGCCTTTAATATCTTATGTGCATATTTTTCTGGATTAAGCACATCTCCAACTACTGCCCAATTCATATAATTTAAGAATTCCGATGCTTTCATATTTTCTTCCCTCCTTAATAGGCTTCTAATTACATAATACCCTATATTATACTGAATATTAATATTCCTTCCTTTAATTTATTATTAATATATAATAAATTTTTGTTTCGGCTCTATTTACAAGGATCTCTTATAGTTTTTAAGAAGTGAACTATGCTAGAATGGACATAAGTTAAATATTGAGTATAAGATTGAATTAATAATTACTATAGATAGAAAGCTGAGGGTTACTATGAGTTATCATGATTTAATTATTATTGGGGGAGGAGCCTCCGGTCTTATGGCAGCTATACTAGCAAAGGATTATGGCATAGATGTGGCAATAGCTGAAGCCTCCGACAGGGTGGGGAAAAAGATACTCACCACAGGAAACGGCCGCTGTAATGTTACAAATAAATATATTTCCAGCGATTTTAGAGAGTACCATTCAGATAATGAAGGGTTTTATTCCTATTCCCTTAAGACCTTTACAGCTCAGGATACTATTAATTTCTTTCAGGGAATTGGTCTTCCTCTCACTTTACTAGATGAAGGGAAGATGTATCCTATGTCTCTTCAGGCCTCTTCTGTCTTAGACCGCTTGAGGTTTGCTGTGGAGGATAGAGGTATACCTATTTATTTAAATTCTAAGGTAAGAAATATAGTCCTGTCCAAAAAATCCTTTAAACTATCCACAAGCTCTCAGGAAACTCCCCACTTAACCTGTGGAAAACTTCTCATGGCCTGTGGAGGAAATTCACTTCCCAGCACTGGCTCCGATGGTTCTGGTTTTTCCTTGGCAGCTTCCCTAGGTCATAGTATTATAAAGCCTGTACCAGCGCTAGTACAGCTAAAGCTGAACTATCCACAGCTAAAAGCTCTTTCAGGAATTAAGTTTGTAGGAGTTAGCGAGGTTATTGTAGATAGTAAGGTCTTAAGAAAGGAAGCCGGAGAGATTCTCTTCACCGATTACGGAATATCAGGCCCTCCAATACTACAGCTTAGCAGAATAGCTTCTAAAAGTCTTCTAGCAAACAAAGAGGTAAGAATTAAGATAGATATGTTCCCTGGCTATAGTGAAAAGGAGCTCATGGATTTTTTAGAAAATCACTTAGGCTTAATGGGCCACAGGAGTGTTAATGAAGCTTTTATAGGAATAATAAATAAAAAGCTTATTACTACCCTTTTAAAAGAGGCTGGGGTTATGGATATCCACAAGCCCTGCTGGGACCTAGACTATGAAGAGAAGCTAAATATAATTAAGCTATTAAAAGGATGGACCTTCACCTGTATAGGTAATAACGGCTTTAATAACTCCCAGGTTACTGCTGGCGGGGTTGATACTCAGGATATAAACCCTGAAACACTAGAATCTAAGCTAATAAAAAATCTCTATTTCTGCGGTGAAATACTGGACGTGGATGGCGACTGCGGAGGCTTCAACCTCCAGTGGGCATGGTCTTCCGCCTATACCGCAGTAGCAGCTATATCAAAATAAGTCATAACTCATGTGCCTGTCACCTGCCAGGTGCATTCTATTCTGGTGGTGATGGTGCCTGAGGAGTTTATTATCTCGTGGAGGGTCATCTTCTCACCATTATCCTTTTTTATAACCTGAGACCTTGATGTTATTAGGTCCCCATAAAAGACCTCCCTCATGTATAGAATCCTTGTCCTACTAAGAAAGTTATTTAGTATGAAGCTCCTAGGCAGAGACTCAAGGGCCCAGGTTATGTATTTACTGTTGGTAACATGATTATTTAAGTCTAAATCCCTATAAATCACTGGAAGCTCTTTTACATAGTCAGCATTAGATATTTCTCCTATCTTTTCAAAAGGAAAAGATTTTTCCTTGGGAGTGCTGATATTTAGGGAAGAATAAACAAAATCCGGTACGGGAACTGACCTTCGGGTTTTTGTATCTACAATAAACACCAATCCTCTACTATCAGCTAATAATTTCCCTTCACTATCGTATGCAGCAGCACTCCTGTGGAGATTATTTATGGTAACAGCAGATAATCCTGCAGCTATGGTAATCTTCTCATCAAGATAAATAGGTCTTTTAAAATCCACCTGATACTTCTGTATCATGTAGGTATAACCTCTATACAATAAATCCTCTATACTTAGCTTTTTTTGCTTTACATGGTTTAAATTGCTATCAGCGAAAATTTCTAAAAGCTTGTCCGGGTAAAGTCTTTTTCTTTGATCTACATCATTATAATAAACCTGATATTCCTTGATAAATTTATCCTCAAGCACCTTAAGCACTCCTTATCTCCAATAGGTTTCTCCTCTGGTTACTTCCTTTTCCTCTTCATTTATAATGCTATGAATTGCCTTAATAGCCCTTGTGCCTTTCTCTTCTATAAGCTGTACTCTAGAGGTGATAGTTTCACCATATAAGCATTCCTTTATATAATCCATCTTAATTCTTCTGAGGCTTTTTTCATTAATTATTTCCGGGGGAATAGCTTCGATAAGCCAATCTAAATACTTAACATTATTTACATGGCCATTGGTATCTATATCTGTGTACCTTACCTGAAACTCAATCTCATTATGCACCGTTTCTATCTCTTTTATCTTTTCAAAATTCACCTGTCTGTTAGTCTCTTCTGGTGGTATACCATAGGCGTTGATTATCTCCTCGCCTATGCGGGTCATCTTTCTCTTTTCCATATCTATGAGCATAAATAAAGCGTTTCCTCTGGCTATTTCATTATCCTTCTCTCCTTCAGCCTTGAAGGTTCTATAGGCAAAATACTTTCTAAAACCATAGGCCTCCGTGGACACCTTAATCTTATCCAGATAATAGCCTTCCTGAAAAAGCTCTATATCATACTTATTTATTACCCAGCCCAGCCTTTTCTTTTCAAGATAATCTATTCCTACACCTCTTTCTATAGAGTGTATAGTAGCTATATCCGTAAAGTAATTCATCAAAGAGCTCTTAAGAAGTCTTTTCTTAGAATCTATTTCATAATATCTAACTTCATATTCCTTTGTATAAAAATTTTCATTCATATCTTATCCCTCGCTCTCCGCTGATTTAATTATATAATTTAGAAAGTATAAATTAAACCTCAAAAATAGTTCTTACAAATAAAATACCACCGAAAATTAGCACTGTTTTTTATAAAAAATAAAAGGATAGCAGGAAGATTGCTCATGCAGTCCCTGCTATCCTTTAAAGCTCTTATTTATTTAATTCATATAACATTTCATCTAAGTCTAATCCATGTACCATAGCAGCTTCCTCAAGAGTTTCCACTTGAGATGCAGGGCATCCAATGCAGGTTAAGCCCATACCTGTTAGCACATCTATAGCTTCAGGATACAGCATTACTATATACCCTACAGTCATATCCTTTGTTATTTCCATAAAATCCACTCCATCTAATAATTCTTACTAATAGTAAGTTATGGTAATATTATAAGGTATATTATGGATTTAATCAAATACTGTAATCGTATGAAAGAAATAATTAACAATTATTTTAGACTTGCAGCTATAACACTAAATTAGCTATTCATGTTTATTTCATAGCTTAAGTAGGTAATAAGTCATAACTCATGTGCCTGTCACCTTCTTATAGTTTGGTCTCTCTTTGGTCCTACGGATATTATTGAGATTCTTGTGCCAGTAAACTCTTCTATTCTATTTAGGTATTTCTTTGCATTTTCAGGAAGCTCTTCATAGCTTCTAGCTTCTGCTACCTCTTCGCCCCATCCTTCAAATTCCTCATAGATAGGCTTGCATTTTGCCAGGTCCTCAAGACTTGCTGGGAAGTAATCTATCACCTGACCATCAAATTCATAGCCTACACATACCTTAAGCTTATCGAGGCCTGCTAAGGTATCTATCTTTGTCACAACGAGGCTTGTTAAAGCAGAAACCCTTGCTGTAGTCTTTAATATAACTAAATCCAGCCAGCCACAGCGTCTTGATCTTCCTGTAGTCACTCCATATTCATGACCCTTTTCTCTTATCCAGTCTCCAGTTTCATCTAAAAGCTCTGTAGGGAAGGGACCCTTACCAACTCTTGTGGTATAAGCCTTAGCTATTCCAACAGCATCGGTTATAAGTCTTGGTCCTATACCTGTTCCACTGCTGACACCGCCTGCAGTGGTATTGGAGGAGGTTACATAAGGGTATGTTCCATAGTCAATATCTAAGAGCATTCCCTGAGCTCCTTCAAATAGCACCTGCTTATCATTAGATATACTGTCGTATATCATTACTGAAGTTTCCTTTACAAAAGGTTTAAGCTTCTCTCCGTAAGCCTTATATTCCTCAAAAATCTCCTCAAAGCTTAGAGGCTCACCTTCATAGATCTTTGTTATGTATTGGTTCTTAATATTTATATTATCCTGAAGCTTTTCCTTAAATACCTCTTCATGGATTAAATCACATATTCTTATTCCAGTTCTCTCATATTTATCTGTGTAGCAGGGGCCAATTCCTTTTCCTGTTGTTCCAATATCATTCTTTCCCCTTGCTTTTTCCTTTAATACATCCAGTACCTTATGATAAGGCATTATTACATGTGCTCTATCGCTTATAGCAAGCTTTTCAGGGGTTACCTTTATTCCTAAGCCTTCTAAATAGCTTATCTCTTCAAATAAAGCCTTGGGATCTACTACTACACCATTACCTATTATATTTATCTTATCATCATGTAGTATACCAGAAGGAATCAGATGAAGCTTATACTGCTTATCTCCTACCTCTACCGTATGACCTGCGTTATTTCCTCCCTGATACCTTACTATTACCTGAGCCTCCTCAGCTAAGTAATCTGTCATCTTTCCTTTACCTTCGTCTCCCCACTGGGCACCTAAAACTATAAAAGCTGACATTTTGTTTCCTCCTTAAAGCCACTTATACATGGCAAATATCCTTACTTCTTATATTATTTATATAATCCATAAGTTTATTAACAAGAATTTTACATCCGAAGAAAAATAGTCGTACATTTTATTGATACAATTAAGTAAATGTGCGTATTTTTTTCATTTATCTGCTAATTTTTCCTGTTAACCAATACATACTACCAAAAAAAACGAATAAAATCAACCTATTGACGAACTTTTATCATTTTCTTTAAAGCCTCAAAGTTTTTACAAGGATAATCCACTACTAATTTACTTTTTTATCCAATATAATGAATATAGAATATCTGTAAATTGATTTTACTATTGAAAATTCTTATTTGCGAGGAGCATTGAAATGACTAAATTCTTAAAAGCTGCGGGCTTATCTGCCATTTACTTTTTTATTTATTTTGCCTTTCAGGTTGTATTTATCTTTCTATTTGTCTTTATCGATACAATATTAAATGGGTTAAGAGGAATCTCTATTACCCCTGAGGCTGCTTTACTATCTATTAATAATTATTTGAGCTATATAATGGCTCTCAGCATCCTGACTTCCTTAGGGCTATACTTTATTATCTTTCGTGTAAGAAAAAGAAGACTTATAAAGGAAATAAGCCTCAGGTCCTTAGAGGTGAAGCCTATTCTCTATCTCCTACTCCTATCCCTCACAACCTCTTTACTGGCAGGAATCTTGGTCTCATCACTGATTTCTTTCTTTCCCGACTACAATGAGGTATCGGAATCTATTACCTCTACCACTGATAGTGTTTTTGGAGTCATGGTTACAACCTTAATGGTACCGTTTTTTGAGGAAGTTTTATTTAGAGGACTGATTTATAGAGAATTTAAGAAGTTTATGCCCTTTGTACCTGCCCTAATAATTCAGGGATTAATCTTTGGAGCAGCTCATGGAAATATGCTTCAATTTATCTATGCTTTTCTACTGGGCCTCCTCTTAGGAGCTGTTTACCATTGGTCCAAAACCCTGTTGGCCCCTATAATAGTTCATTGCTCTTTTAATCTTTTAGGTTCGTTAATATTACCTAATTATTTATATACCAATAGAATTCTAACCTTTGTTTATATTATTGGAGGTATTCTCATCACTGTCTTCTGTCTCATTAAACTTCGACATATGGGAACTTCCAAAAGGAATTATATCTTGAAAGAGGAATATGATGTCGAAAATAGTATTTAACTTTTTTGTTAAAAATATACTGAAAATCGTTTACAATTGTTAAGACTTTGAATATAATGGTAATAAGTAATTGAATAATAAACCATAAGTAGAGGCGCAGGTAAACAGTGTACCTTATGAATGCTAAGAGAAGCAGCTCTCGATGTCATAAGAGAAGGGTTTATTTGCCGAAAGATTGAAGCAGGCTTCTTTGCTCACTCTTGGAAATAAAGTATACAGCTTTATTTTTGCCGCAGGCCCTGCGGAGCGCTATTTATGTAATGAAATCCTTCATTGCATTTATAGCATTTATATATGGCTTTAAAGCACTGAGGATTTCAGTGCTTTTTATTTTTTCACTTTAGTCAGTTAAAAAGGGACAGGGAGGATAAATGGAATATATCCATCTCTCCATTTGTTAAATTTTTAACAAGAAGGAGGT
>JAEXSY010000280.1 GCA_023440105.1 Bacillota bacterium | reverse complement strand
ACTATAGACGAGGCAAAGGAGTTATCCATACCACAAAGCTGCTTATTGATATTATCGATGAAAAAATTCTTATGAATGAATTTAATGATTATCTGAAGCAGGCAGAGATTGTGAATGTACCTGGCTTATCCATTCATAATATGATATGTGATGAACAGGGACATGTATGGATAATAGAGCCTGGCAGAGGAAATAAATATTATCCTCTAGTGGAGAATGAATTTCAAATCCTGACTAATGACTCTATTATAGACAGCATAGAAAGTAAAACAAAAATTCAATGCAATCGATACAATACCGTGGAAAAGCTATTATCAGAACCCATAGCTTTTAATGAAGATAGAGCCTTTAAAATATTAGAAGAGGTGAAACAGAGCCATGGAGAATGGTTCACAGATTTTTCTATGGTCTATGATAAAAGCAAAGAAGTAGTCTATTACTGTCAAAACCAGGATTTTAGTGATATAAAGGAGTATGATTTTAATTGCTAGAAACAAACATCATTTTGCTGATTATAAAAAAATTAGAACAGCCTGTACAGGCTGTTCAAGAACTAAACTATTTCACTTCCAAAAGGCATAAGGAAAAGCCTTGCTAACTTAAAAAACTGCATCCCAAAGGGAATTCCTATTATTGTTATGCATAAAACCGCCCCAATTATGGCTGCCTCAATTGCCATAGGTATACCTGTCAATACAATCCATAATATATTCAGTATTAATGACCCAGCTCCCCCTCTGTAGACCACATCTCTTCCAAAAGGGAAAAAGGATAAGCTTGCAAATTTAAAGCACTGCAGCCCTAGGGGTATACCTATAATGGTTATGCACCAAAGTATTCCAAATACTAACCACATAAAGCCTGTAATTGCTCCCCCGAATATAAACCATAAAAAATTACCTAAACACCCCATTAATCAACTCTCCTCTATTACTCAGGGTAAGAATATATTCACCCTATGCCATTTAAGATTTTCCTTGGAAGGCCTTTCGAAAAATATATCCGGTAGAACCCTCAAGGAACGCCCATGATATTTATTATATGCAGTTCCGCTATTAAAGTCCTTTTTAAGTTGACTGCTGATTATGATATTATAATCATCTGTTATGGACAAATATCCCACAGAAAAGAGCTTCTGCAGATCACTTCTTAAAACAATACCATTATCAGGAGAATTAGCTCCTCCATGCTCTATCGGCCTTATATAGGTGGGCTCCAGTGCGATTGATACCCTGTAGCCAGTGATGGCACAGGTTCTGTGATAAGCTTCTAGTGTCTTAAGCTTGAAGGCTCCTTCCCCAAAAGGGTGTGCAGGTGCCTTAATTATCTGAAAGCCTTCACTGAACTCTTCATCCTCATCAGTAGGCCTATAGCTTTTGAGTCTCTCATTAACCTCTTTATAAAGCTCTTGTCCTATATCCTTATATACATTATATATTTTGCCATGGCCTATATTACTATTCCAATCTTCAGGTATTGGAATCCAATCCTTCTCCTCAAAGAAGAAGGGATCTCCTAAAACAATGCAGCCAGTATTAATTGGATCTACAAATCTCTCCTCCAGCTCCTTAAAGCTACCTGCACCACTTCTTTCTTTAAATATACTCCATAAGGTAAAGCCAGGTACAGTGGAAAAATAAAGAAAATAGCCTCCACCTACAATATAATTATTGGGGCTGTGAAGCTTAAACAAAAACAGCTCATCTCTCCTAAGAGCTCCAAAGTTTATATTTCCTGCAGGCTTTAAAAAGCATATCTCCTTGTAGTCCTTATCTTTTAAGGCTTCATACCAATTATCCTCAGTAATTCCAATATACATATTCATACCGCTTCACCTCCTGAATAGCAATATAGCTTTATCTATTAATAAAAATCTCTATATAGTAAATTATACTATACTTTTCATGACTATTAATTGAATATTCAAAACTATTTATGAAATAGCTAACTATTCTTAATTTTATAATTAACAATTTAAAAGAGAGTAGACCTTAGTTAATAAGTCTACTCTATAGCTATATCTTTTCTAATATAAATAATCATCCATATCAATTATCTCATCCACCTCTAATAGCTCCACCTCTTCAAGGCTGTGAGTAACCATTATAACCGTTGCCTTCTTAGTATACCTTCTTATATAGGCTGCTGTGAGTCTCAGATTTTCTTTATCCAAGCCTTTAAAAGGCTCGTCAAGTAAAATTAAATCACCAGAGGATAGAATAGCTCTCACTATAGCTACCCTCCTCTTCATCCCCCCACTGAGTTCTGAAACAGGCTTATGAAAGCAGTCTCTTAGTCCAATTTCCTCTAGGTGCTTTATGATTATCTCCTTGGAGATATTTTTAGGTATCACAGCTAGAATATTACCTATAGCTGTAAAGCTCTCACATAACCTATCCTCTTGAAACACTGCACTGAGCCTTTTTCCCTCTATTCCCTGAATAATTCCTTTATCAGCCCGTTCTAGTCCCATGATAAGCCTGAGTATAGTAGTCTTACCACAGCCTGAAGGCCCCATAAGGCAGGTTACTTTACCCTCAGGAAAGGTTAGGTTACAACCCTTTAGAACAGTCTTATCCTTATAAGCTTTATATACATCTTTAAGAATAATATTCATTCAGCTATCCCCTTTCCAGATGAAGATAGACCTTCTTTAAGCCCCAGAGAAAGAGTTTCTCAAACAATATGCTTATGACAATAATCACTACAGTCCAGGCAAACAGATCCTGAGAGCTTAAATAAATTTTTGCTTCATATAGCCTCTCTCCTATAGAGCCATCAGGCATTCCTATTACCTCTGCAGCTATGCCCGCCTTCCAGCATAGTCCTAAGGATAAGGTGCAGCCTGATAGAAGATATGGCTTTACCTGTGGAAGATAGATATATTTCAGCTTCTTGAAAAGCTTCATCTTAAAAACCGCTGCCATCTCCAGAAGCTCTTTATCGGTGCTCTTAATACCCTGAAGTATATTAGTATAAACCACCGGCAGAACCATTAAAAAAGAAATAAAAACGGACAAGCTACTAGAGTCCAACCATATTAAGCACAATATTATAAAGGAAGCTACAGGTGTAGATTTAATCACCGCTACATATGGCCATAGAAGTGTTTCAATTAATTTATGTCCTCCAGATATAGCCGCTAAAAGTACACCGGAGAGTAAAGCAATTAAGAATCCTGATAGTATACGAATAAAGGAATAGCTCACAGAGGACCAAAAGTCCCCTGTAAGCACCAATTCCTTCAATCTTAATAAGACCTTTAAGGGAGTTACTAGCAAAAGCTCTTGATTAAGAGCTTCTGCTCCTATCTGCCATATTAGTAGGGCTATAAAAACTGCTGATGCCTTTCCAATAAGCTCACCCTTATTAGCTTTACCTCTTTTATTAATTTCCATAGTAGAAATCTTCCTGAGGAAGTTTTCCTCCAACAGACTTTGGATTTTGGTTATATAACACTTCCAGGAAGCCTTCTACTGCGCTCTTCATTTCCCCTCCAGCCATATAGGTTATATTGCAGTAGGGAATAGCCTTAACTGCCACTGCAGCCTTAATAATATCAAAGCCTTCCACAAGAGCTGCAGCTTCCTCCACATTCTCATTTACATAGGCTGTAGATTCACTATATTCCTCTAGGAAGCTCTTAAGCTGCTCTGGATTCTCCTCAGCAAATTCTCTGCGAACTACTAAAACTCCAGTAATAAGCTGACTTCCATTATCTAAGGCCTCCCATTCCTTTGTTAAATCAACAGCAACTCTTAAATCTTCCATAGAGCTCTGAGCCACTGTTACAAAGGGCTGTGGAAGCAGAGCTACTGCAGCTTTATTTTGAGCTAAGGCTGATACAACCTCTGTATGCTCGCTCTTCCACTCTATAGTCACATCCTTCTCTGGGTCCAGTCCATTTTCTTTCAGTATATAATTTAAAGTATATTCCGGAGTTGAGCTCTTTCCAGAAGCTATTATTGTCTTTCCCTTTAAGTCCTGTACTGTTTGTACTCCTTCTCCCCTCTCAACTAAGTATAATACTCCCAGGGTATTAACAGCCAGAAGCTGCACCTTTCCTTCAGTATTATTATAGAGAACAGAAGCTAAGTTTACTGGTACTGCTGCTATGTCCAGCTCTCCTTGAACAAGCTTAGGAGTCAGCTCATCGGCAGAGCCTGCTATGGTAAAGGTATAATTATTGGAAGCTTTCCCCTCCTTTGCTTCCTCCATGAGCTTTACCATTCCTATAGAGGTTGGCCCCTTTAGTCCTCCAATATTAATGTCTACAGGCTCTGCTGTAGGCTTTTCTGTAGTATTACAGCCTGTAAATAAAGCTGCTGTGAACAATAGAGTCATAAATAGTGCAATGATTTTTTTCATACAAATCCTTCTTTCTAAAATTATTAACATTATTTAGCTCTTAAAAATAATAAAACCTCGTCAAAAGACAAGGAGATTAAAATTCTTCTTATTCCCCATCGTCTTTTTAATCCGGTAACTCTCCCGATTAAGCAGCACGATAAATTATTAAACCTCCTAATCTTAGGACAACCTTTGATTTCGGATTATTCTAAAGCTAATTATTACTACGAACTCTATCTCTATTATATTTGAATATTCACTCAAATACAAGGATATTGTTATTTTTTTAACATAAATTATTTTTATATAGGAAAATTAATTATAGCACCTTATGTGCCAGAAACTATTCTAAATATTTGAAATATTACTTCTGTTAGGTGTATAATTTAATAAGAAAAGAGAGCTGTTATCAGCTCTTAGACTGCTATATTGTGTCTAGCTTTATTAATTACGAAAGGATGATATCAATATGCCATTAGTAACCACAACAGAAATGTTCAATAAGGCCTATGCCGGAGGCTATGCCATCGGTGCCTTCAATGTTAACAACATGGAAATCGTACAAGGAATAACAGAAGCTGCAGGAGAGCTCAATTCTCCCCTTATACTTCAGGTTTCAGCAGGAGCTAGAAAATATGCTAATCACACCTATCTAACTAAGCTAGTAGAAGCAGCACTTATAGAAACCGATATACCTATTGCCCTTCATCTAGATCATGGCGCTGATTTTGAAATTTGTAAAGCCTGTATCGATGGAGGCTTCACCTCCGTGATGATTGACGGTTCCCATCACTCCTTTGAGGATAACATAGCTGTTACCAAGAAGGTAGTAGAATACGCTCATTCAAAGGGTGTTGTTGTAGAGGGAGAGCTTGGCCAGCTAGCTGGTATTGAGGATGATGTAAATGTATCTAGTGAAGATGCAAAATACACACAGCCTGAACAGGTAGAGGAATTTGTAAGCCGTACAGGAGTAGATTCCCTTGCCATAGCCATTGGTACAAGCCATGGAGCCTTTAAATTTAAGCCAGGCCAAAAGCCTATGCTCCGTTTTGATATCCTGGACGAGATAACAAAACGCCTTCCAAATTTCCCAATAGTACTCCATGGAGCCTCCAGTGTTTCTCAGGATTATGTAAAGATAATACAGGAAAACGGAGGTAATCTAAAGGATGCTATAGGTATTCCTGAAGATATGCTCAGACAGGCTGCAAGGTCTGCCGTTTGTAAGATTAACATTGACTCCGACCTTCGTCTGGCCATGACTGCAGGGGTAAGAGAGGTACTCTTTAAGAATCCAGCTGCCTTTGATCCTAGGGAGTACTTAAAGGTTGGTCGTGCTAATGTGAAAGCATTGGTTGCCCATAAGATTGTCAATGTTCTTGGCTCTGATGGAAAGGCATAGAACATAATTAGAACCATAATAATTAAAGGGGCAGCTCCTTTTTTCAATGGAGCTGTCCCTCTTTATTATTATTTATTCGGTTTTCCTATAACCTTTATTTCCATGGTTGACTTATAGCTTCCATCCTCAGTTGTTACAGTAATTATAGCCGACCCCTTATCAAGAGCCGTAACCTTACCTTCTTCATCTACAACAGCCACTGCTTCATTGGCTGATGAATAAGATACCTTTTTATTAGTAGCATTTTCAGGATATACCACAGCCTTAATGTCGTAGGTTTCACCTATTTTTATATTTTTCTTTCTATCAGGAAGAGCTATTCCTGATACTGGAATCACTACCTTTACATTTATGGTATTAGAGGTTAACTCCTGTCCCTTATAGCTTACCTTTACAGCTACTGTGGTTTCCCCAGTGCTTAAAGCTGTGAGCTTACCATCCTTAAGAGCTAGTATCTCTTCATCACCAATGAGATAATCTATCTGAAGATAATCACTAGAGATTTCTACTCCATTAGATAATAAGGTCTTAAGCTCTAGATTTAAGGTATCACCAAGATTTACAACCTCCTTATCTCCTGAAAGAACTGCAGAGGAAAGAAGTATTGGAAGCTTCTTAAGCCTTGTACCTGCTCCATAATAGATATTACCAACAGGATCTAGGTCAAATAGATTTACACTTTCACTTAAGAGGGTCTTATACTCAAAGGTTTCTGTATCTAAGGCTATAAGCTTGTTGCTTACATTAGTGTACATATAACCATCCTGTCCCCATCTTATATAGTAAGGTCTAAAGCCATTGGCATGGGTTTTACCAGGATAAAGCCTCTGATATTTTACTACCTCAAGATTGTCTGGATTAAGGGCAAATACTGTACCATCAGTACCAGTTACACCCCATAGAAGTCCATCGTCACCAAAGGAAAGGTCTCCTATAAAGGTTGGTCTTGAGGTGAGCTCTGGTATCTGTAAATAAACCTCTTTAAGAACTTGTCCAGTAGTCTCATCCACCATTGCTATTTTTGCTTCACTCTCTGTTGGGGTACTTCCTAATCCCCCCTGTATATAAGAGCTTATATAAACTATGCCATCCTTATAAGCAACTCCAACTATACTTTGATTCTCAATAATATTTCTATAAACTCTAGCATCCTTTAAGCTGCCATCTTCATTTTCTTCATAGATGGTAAGAGCCCCACCAAGCTTTCCATAGGTAGGAATTGTGCCTATAAAGAGCTTATTTTCATAATTCTTAATTACAAAGGGTCTATCCTGATCATCCTCTATATCATAAACAATCCCTGGGTTACCAGTGCTATCTTCTCTATAATTAAAAGGCTTTTCAGGATTATATCTATAAATAACACCGCCGGTATAAGTTCCATAATAAGTCTTGCCATTCATAAAACCTATGCCTTCTGGCTGATGGAAGGTGGGCATATTATGAAGATAGCTTTCACTATTAGTGTCATAGATACTTGCTCCTCTCATGTATCCACCAATACTAAGGAGTCCTTCTGGGCTGATTGCAAGGGATTGTAGCAGAACTCCCTGAGCTTCAACATCAGGATAATGCATCTCAAAATAGTTATCCTCTGGATCATAAAATACGCTATCAGTATAAGCTCCCATGGTAGCTAATACAGTTTTACCTGCTTTTTCTCCTTGTGTGAGTGTAACCCAGGTAGTATCCTTCAAACCAGTAGAAGGAAGAGGTGGTATTCCTTCTATAAGGGTGCTCTCTAAGGTTTCAACATTATAGGAATAAAGCTCTGTTTTATTTGCCTTATAATATACTAAATCCTCATTATAGGGTGATGGTGGAGATATCATCTTTCCATCGGTCTTTAATGTATCTAAATGTTCATAGGTAGTTTTATCAAAAACATATACAGTAGTTCCGATACTTGCTATGATCTTATCCTGTACTACCATAACATCGGCAAACATTGTAGGTGGCTCTTCCACAGTGATTTCTTCCTTCTCTCCCGTGGTGAGGTCATATTTAATTACTGAACCTGTTACACCACCAACTCCAGCATAGAGATCATTGCCATCTACTCCGAGACCTCTTACATATTCTGCTCCTTCTTTCATACCTCCCAAATCTCTGAAGGTTTTAGAAGCAATATCAAATTCATATACCTTACCGGCAGTTCCCTTATTATAGGTTGCCATGTATACCTTGCCAGCTTCACTGACCTTAATATCCCATATGAATTTGTGGTCAGGAAGTGGTCCATATTCTTCAATCTTCATCTCTTCAGTTAAATATACATACAGCTTACCATTACTGGTACCAGAGAAATAAACATTGTTATCAGGACCTACATCTATAGCCCAGACTACATCTATTCCAGGAAGCTTATGAGAAAATACCCTCTCACCAGTTTCTGCGTTTACTACATAGAAGGTTGCAGGAGAACCATTAATAGCAAAGAATTGAAGATTAGTTCCTTTAGAGTCTTTTGTATAAGCAGCTCCTTGAGTAAGGGGAACCTGAACAGCTTCTCCTAGGTCTTCTGAGGCACCGAATTCTACATTTAAGTTACCTTCCTTTAAGAGAACCTTCTCCAGTGAAACATTGTCCACATATGCTGTGCTTACTCCACCTGCTCCCATGTAGAACCAAACTTGAGCATAAACAGCATTTTCTGGAGCAGCTCCTTCTATTACCGCATCGCTCCACTGGTTCAGTGTATTAGCTAATACAGTATAGGAGCCATTATTAGCTATTTCCTTTTTATTGCTATCAAAGAATTTAAGATATAATCTCACGCTTGCTTTAGATACATAGGCCTTAGCTCTTAATATATAGGTAGCACTTGGCTCTATCTCAATAAATTCACTGGTGGCTCCCACAGAAGCCTTCGTGCTGTTATCATCTATCTTAAGACTGCTATTTCCTTCATAAGTCTGTTCACTGGAAACCTCTACAGAGGTATCAGCTGCTGTAGGCTCAGGAAGTCTTATCCATCCCGGTATTAGCCCCTGGCCACTTTCTTCAAAGCCTGGATTAGTAATAGTAACAAATTCCTTTTCTGCTGCTTCAGCTATGGTAGTGAAACTCTTGGGAGTCCAAAGGAATGAGGTGATAAGCGTTAATATAAGTAAAATATTTATAATCCTGAACTTATTTTTCAAAGGGATTTCCTCCTCAGCATTTTTAAATTTGATAACACTATTCTTTAGTCATTAGTAAGGCATGGCTGCTCTTAATTTCTAAAGGCAGCATCTCAGCAGAATCTAGATATCCTATACTTTCTAGGAGAGCTTCTGTTACCTTTGCCCTTCTATCCACTGTAGGTCCTGCCATATGAGGTATTGTAATAACATTGTCTAAGCTTCTCAGCCTACTACCCTCCGGAAGAGGCTCCTGCTCATATACATCAAGAACTGCCTTGAAGGTTTTCCTTTCTAGAGCCTCTATCAGAGCTTCTTCATCAACTATGCCTCCTCTGGCAGTATTGATCAGAATAGAACCAGGATTTATAAGGTCTAACAGCTCTTTATTTATCATATGATGGGTATCCTTCCTATAAGGAGAATGGAGAGATATAAGCTTGCACTCTGAAAATATCTCCTTTAATTCTGCTTTTTCCACACCGTATTGCTCCAGGGCTTCTTGAGTAGCAGAATTAGAAAACACCTTTATCTTGCATCTAAAGGGCTTCAATAGCTTGATGAGGCTTCTGGTTACCGCTCCAAAGCCCACAAGACCTACAGACTGGTCTAACAGTCCTTCATTTTTAAAGTCTCCAGCTCTCCAGCCTCCACTCTTAACCTCACCATTGTAAAATATTAATTCTCTCAAGGAGCAGAGCATGTAGGCGATTACCCCTTCAGCTACGGATTCAGCATATAGCTGATTTCCGCTTAAAACCCTTACCTTTTTTTCATAGAGCTCCTTAGTTGCCACATTGGCCACTGAGCCACCAGTGTGCAGAAGAGCCTTTAATTTATATGCTTTTTCTAGAACCGCAGAGGTTAAAGGGGGAGTCCCCCATCCAGTTATGCATATTTCCTTGTCCTTCAAGGCCTCCTTAAATTCTTCTTCTGTGTACTGCCTTCCTAAAGTGTTGTGCTCCACCTCTCCTAGTGTCTCAAGGTGTTTTAAAACCTTTTCTGGAAAAAAAGTGTCCTTTGTTACTCCTGAAGGCATTGCTACTAAAATCTTCATTTAGCTTCCCCCTCATAAACTTTTATAGAAAAGTCAGCCGTAAAACAGGCTGACTTAAACTATAATATTGTCTATTTTTTATTAGTATACCAGTCGTTCATTTCCTTTTGAGCTTCAGTGCCGCCTTCAGCCTTCCACTGAGCTACAAATTTATCATAGTTAGCTAAATCCTCTGTTCCAGCTATAGCCTTAAGGATATAATCCTTTTCTAAGGTAAGAAGCTTTTGGTTGTATTTAGCATTTACTTCTAGTGGAGGTGCAGTTGCATTTAAGTCAACCTTACCGTATTCCATCATAGCCTGAAGCTTTTCAAAGGTCTCACCGATTACCTTATCTTTTCTAGTTCTTACTGGCCATAATTTTGAATATAATTCCTGATCTGTACTTGTAATGAACCAGTCAGCATTATTTCTTTCTTCATTAAATTTAGGTAGTATTGGATTGATTTTTCCTTCTGCATCCTTTTCCCAATGAGTTCCTTCAATACCAATAGCAAGCTTCTCAAAGGTTTCCGGTTGAACCTTAAGATCCATATACTTCATTGCATGCTCTTTGTTCTTAGAAGCCTTAGGTATACCTATATACCAGCCAACACTTGTAGCTTGTACCCATGAACCCTTTTGTCCATTTTCACCCTCTAAGCCAAGGATTAATTCTATTTCAGAATCAGGGAAGTTGCTTGCTAAAGCAGTTGTTACAGCAGCTGATATTCCCCATCCATAGGTCATGATAGCAGCCTTACCGCTAGTGAACTTTTCTTGAGCCACAGCAGAGTTATTTATTGGCCATTCTGAGTCTATTAAGCCTTCATCATAAAGCTTATTCATGAACTCTAAATATTCAACCATACCTGGATTTTCTATTCTATTTTTTACTTGTCCATCAACATCTTCCCATTGAGTAACTACTCCAAAGGCTCCAGCTATTTCATATACTAAATGCTCAAAGCCAGTAAAAGGTATCATATCTGTCTTTTCTTTTATTGCAACGAGAAGATTATAGAATTCATCTATGGTAGTTGGTATTTCCATACCTACCTGATCTAATACATCACTTCTTATAGCAAATCCACCATTAACGAAAGGCTTAGGTGCCTTTTCTGGTATACCGTAAATCACTCCATCTATCTTAGCACTTTCCCAGCTCTCTTTTGTATTAACATCGAGAAGGGTTTGTCCATATTCTTCTAACAGCTCATCTAAAGGCTCTAAAGCACCTTCGTTAGCAAGTCTTTGATACTGTGAGCCTGAAAGCTTAACAATATCAATTTCCTCTTTATTGGCCATAAGGAGATTTAACTTGTCATCGTAGCTTTCTAAAGGAAGTATTTCATAGTTTACTTTATAACCAGTTTCCTCTTCTAGGAATGCTGCTACAGGATCCTGATTTGGATCAAAGTTTCTTTGGAAGCCAAGCTGCCTTAAAACAGGCTTTTCTCCTGAAGCTGTAGGGTCAGCTTTTTTGGTGTTTCCGCAGCCAGCTAAGAGACCTGCAGATATTACTGCTGTAAGCATTAAAGATAGTGCTTTTTTCATATATTACCCTCCTAAAAAATTATATATATAATTATTTGTGTTTTACTGCAGTGTCATAGGGCACCGCAGGAAATACAATCATTACCTTAGTTCCTTTATTTATCTCGCTTTCATAATAAAGACCATATTCAGTCCCATAATGAAGCTTTATTCTTTTGTTAACATTCCTAACCCCATATCCCTTACTGATTTCTTCA
Source organism: Bacillota bacterium (assembly GCA_023440105.1). Classification (GTDB taxonomy): domain Bacteria; phylum Bacillota; class Clostridia; order Clostridiales; family Clostridiaceae; genus JAEXZL01. The sequence continues at coordinate 505 of JAEXSY010000280.1, read as the reverse complement.
GAGGTTAAGGTAGAGAGTGTTTCTTCATCCATCCCTCTTCCATTATCTGAAACTGTAAGGATAATATTTTCTCCTTCTTTCCTACCTGATATAGCCACATGGCCTGTTTTACTGTCGGACTCCATGATTCCGTGTAGTATAGCATTTTCAACTATGGGCTGAAGTACTAGCTTTACCGTAGAATAATCTAAAATTTCTTCAGGAGCATCTATAGAACATTCTAATCCTTGAGAGAACCTTTTCATTTGAATGTCCATGTACATTCTCACATGATTAATTTCATCTCTTATGGTAACTATATCTTTTCCACCACTGAGGCTTAACCTGAAAAACTTTGCTAAGGTGTTTACCATAGCTACTACATCATCAGCTCCATATTTCATAGACATCCAGCAAATCATATCTAAGGTATTGTACAAAAAGTGTGGATTGATCTGTGCCTGCAATGCTCTGAGCTCAGCATTTTTCTTATCCAGTTCTGCTTCATATTTTTCTTCAATGAGCT
>JAEXSY010000451.1 GCA_023440105.1 Bacillota bacterium | reverse complement strand
CACCAGGAATGGTTGAAGCCTTAAAGGTAGATTATGTTATAATCGGACACAGTGAGAGAAGACAATACTTTAATGAAACTGATGAAACAGTTAATAAGAAGTTAAAGAAAGCCTTTGAGCATAACTTAATTCCTATATTATGTGTAGGAGAGACTCTTGAAGAGAGAGAATCTAACAAAACGGAAGAAATTATAGGCGCACAGATAGAAAAAGATTTAGAAGGATTAACTCCAGAGCAGGTGGAAGCTCTTGTTATAGCTTATGAGCCTATATGGGCTATAGGTACTGGCAAGACAGCTACCTCCGAGCAGGCTAATGATACAATAAAATCCATAAGAGCCATGGTGGCTAGAGCTTATGGAGATGAGATTGCTCTCAAGGTAAGAATCCAGTATGGTGGTTCTGTTAAGCCATCCACTATAAAAGAGCAAATGGAACAAACTGATATAGATGGAGCTTTAGTTGGAGGAGCAAGTCTTAAAGCATCAGATTTTTCCGCCATCGTTAACTTCTAATCCTTCAAAATATTAACTATTAACAGATAGGTAATATTTGCTATATTGTAATTGAACTGTCTAGTATAGTATAATTTTAGATGGTAAATTACAAAGTGTCGCTATATAAAGTTAATTTGGAGGTAACTATGGCAAAAAAACCAGTAATGTTAATGATATTAGATGGCTTCGGTATTGCTCCTAAATCAGAAGGTAATGCTGTTGAGGCCGCAAATAAACCTAATTATGATAAGCTTTTTGCTTCCTATCCTCATACACAGCTTTTAGCTAGTGGAATGGAGGTTGGACTTCCAAAAGGTCAGATGGGTAACTCAGAGGTTGGTCATTTAAATATTGGAGCAGGAAGAATAGTTTATCAAGAGCTTACAAGAATAACTAAAGCTATAGAAGATGGTGACTTTTATGATAATGAAGCCTTAATCCTAGCCATGGATAAGGCTAAAGAAAGCAATTCTGATCTTCACCTTTTAGGACTATTATCCGATGGTGGTGTGCATTCTCACATAGACCATGTGAAGGGCCTTCTAAGGATGGCGAAGGCTAAAGGCCTTAACAAGGTATATCTCCATGCTTTTATGGATGGAAGAGATGTACCTCCTACTTCTGGTAGAGACTTTATAGTTGAAATAGAAGATGCTATGAAGGAAATCGGAGTAGGTAAGGTTGCAACTATCAGTGGAAGATATTATGCCATGGATAGAGATAACAGATGGGAGAGAGTAGAGCTTGCATATAATGCCATGGTATTAGGTAAAGGTGAAACTGCAAACAGTGCAGTAGAGTGCATGGATAATTCTTATCATGATAACAAAACCGATGAGTTTGTCCTCCCTTGTGTAATTCTGGAGGATGGCAAACCAACTGCTAGAATAAAGGATGGGGATTCTGTAATATTCTTTAACTTCAGACCTGATAGAGCAAGAGAAATTACTAGAGCTCTTAATGATAAGGTATTTACAGGCTTTGAAAGAAATAATTTAGACCTAACCTATGTAACCCTTACTCAGTATGATAAAACCCTAGAAAATGTTCATGTGGCTTATTCACCTCAAAGCTATACAAATACCTTAGGTGAATATATCAGCTCTAAAGGCTTAAGACAGCTGAGAATTGCTGAAACAGAAAAATATGCCCATGTAACCTTCTTCTTTAATGGTGGAGTTGAGCTTCCTAATGAAGGAGAGGATAGGGTGTTAATACCTTCTCCAAAGGTAGCTACTTATGACCTTAAGCCAGAAATGAGTGCCTATGAGATGACTCAAGAGGTGCTTCAGAGATTAGATACAGGACATTATGACCTTATCATAATGAACTATGCTAACCCAGACATGGTTGGTCACACAGGGGTGTTTGAGGCCGCTAAAAAGGCTGTGGAAGCAGTGGATGATTGCCTGGGTAGGGTAGTGGATAAGATTCTTTCCATGGACGGCTCTGTGTTTATTACTGCTGACCATGGTAATGCTGAGATTATGGTAGATTACTCCACAGGAGATCCATTTACTTCTCATACCACAGACCCTGTACCATTTATATATGTTTCCAAGAATGCAGAAGGAAGAAGCTTGAAGGATGATGGAAAGCTTGCTGACATAGCGCCTACTCTTTTAGATGAGATGGGAGTAGAGATTCCTTCTGAGATGACTGGTAAGTCACTAATAGTTAAGTAGAGTAACAAAACCACATATAAATTTCGTTAATTATTATACCTACAGAGGAATATTATTTATTCTGTATGTAGAAAACTAATATAGATTTATATTTCATTAAATATAAATATTTAATCACAAGGAGGATTTTATAATGCTACAAAAACAATATGTAGAAATAGTAGATGTACACGCAAGACAAATTCTTGATTCTAGAAGCTTTCCAACTGTTGAGGTTGAAGTTTTTCTTGAAGATGGCACTATGGGAAGAGCTGCTGTTCCATCAGGAGCATCTACTGGTATCTACGAAGCAGTAGAACTTAGAGATGGAGATAAGTCTCTATACAACGGTAAAGGCGTTCTAAAAGCTGTTGAAAATGTAAATGACTTAGTAGCTACTGAGCTTATAGGCTTAAATGTTTTTGATCAACCATTAATAGACAAAACCTTAATAGAGTTAGATGGAACTGAAAACAAGGGTAAGCTTGGTGCTAATGCAACTTTAGGAGTATCCTTAGCTGTTGCTCAGGCTGCTGCTAACTCCTTAGGACTTCCTCTATACAAATATATCGGTGGAGTAAACGCTAAAGTTCTTCCAGTTCCGATGATGAACATAATAAACGGTGGAAAGCATGCTGACAACTCCGTAGATCTTCAAGAGTTCATGGTTATGCCTGCAGGTGCATCAAGCTTCAGCGAAGCTTTAAGAATGTCCTCAGAAGTATATCATGCCCTTAAGAGCTATCTTAAAGAACAAGGCCATGAGACAGGTGTAGGTGATGAAGGTGGATTTGCTCCTAACCTTAAGTCTAACGAAGAAGCTATACAGGTTATAGTTGAAGCTATAAAGAAGGCTGGATATGTTCCAGGTAAGGATATATTCATAGCCCTTGATCCTGCTTCCTCAGAAATCTTCGAAGATGGAAAATACAACCTTGCTAGTGAAGGAAAGCTTCTTTCCCCAGAAGAAATGGTTAACTACTATGCTGACCTAGTAGAAAAATATCCAATCATCTCCATAGAAGATGGTATGGCAGAAGAGGATTGGGAAGGCTGGAAGCTA
>JAEXSY010000446.1 GCA_023440105.1 Bacillota bacterium | reverse complement strand
GTCCTAGGTTATTCTTATTGGAGTTATTTCTTATAAAGAAAAGCTCTTTAGTCCTAGTGGTTATAGTAATTAATTCCTCCTCTTCTTTTTCTTCCACGGAGAAATCCTTTACTTCATATAATGGAATACAATCAATATCTCTTGTTTCCTCTCCATAGCCTATGGCAGCATGTCCCTTATATTCTAGATAAATAGAATCCTTAGTCAGGATAAGATTCACCTTATCTGCAACATCTCCTCCAGCTCTAGTAAGAAGATTTCCAACAAAATTAGCCACTGCTTCCTTCGTAGTTACAAGCTTTCTAGTTGTAATTCTCATCACGATATCTTCTTCTTTTAAATTTAAATCAAACATCTTAAGCCTCCTCATTATTATTTAACAGGTAAATATCTAAGTATAATTGTACAACAATTCATTCTATATATAAACATATTTTATATGTATTGTAATTTATGTATATTTTATGAAAACTATTATTCCATAAGTAAAGCCCTCCTTACAGTAAGCCCTATTTTTTAGGATTTACATAAGGAGAGCATATTGTTTATTAATCCATTTATTCTATTTTGATCTTCTACCCCGCAAGTAATGGACCTACGAAGGACCAGATTATAACCCAGGCCCACAGAGCTGCTGCTCCAATCCAGCATATCTTGAGAACAGCCTTCATGTTTGAGCTTCGTGCTATACCCATCTGTCCAGCAAGGTTAGCTGTTGGGTAAACGGAGCCAGTTATTCTAGTAGCTGCGAGTATTGCCGTTGCCCAAATCTCTATAGGCAAATTAACCTGGTTAACCAGATCTATAAACATCGTGTGGACAATATTTATCTCTGCTACAGCAGCAGCTTCTATTCCAAAGCCCCCTACCAATGAAGCAACTATTACTACTATGGCCTTACCTCCTCCAGATACTAATCCAGATAGAAGGTCTCCTAAAGCCTCAAAGCCTCCGCCGAGGTTTATCATCATAAACATTACTTCAAACAATATAAATACCAGGAACATACCGGTCATTTTAGAAGCACCTTCTGTAAAGGTCTCAAGGGCAGAATCAATTTCCATTCTGCTGCTAAAGGTTATAACCACAGCTAAAATGAGCATTACAATTATTGCATAGGAGGTTCCCTGTTTAGTAACTATTCCATAGATCACTAACGCAAGGAAGGTAATAATAAATAATATAGTGGATATTTTTTCTTCTTTACTGATTACTACATCATTTATATTTATCATATCCTCAGTTATTTCATAGGTCTCTACTCCCTTAAACTTCTTCTGATATTTAGATACACCATAGAGAGTAGCTAATAGCCATACTAAGCTGAAGGGCACCACAGCCCAGAGCATTAGTCTCCCGTAGGATAGACCTGTTACCTCCATGGTTGCCAGGGTAACCCCTGTGAGAGGGCCTACAATAAGCCCTACCTCTCCTGCAACTCTGAGGAGGGATACTACTGCGGTAGGTGTAAGCCCTACAGCAGCCACCACAGGAATTATAACCGGTGCAATAACTGCATTTCCACCAGCTAGTGTACCTAAAAGACCGCAGATTACTATTGAAGAAAGAATAACAGCCAGCATACCCTTTCTTTCACTGTTAACCCCAATCTTCTTAACTATCCAATACACCAAGGTATGGGTAATCTTAGCTCTATTCATAAGATAGCCAAGACCACTGCCAAACATAATAATCAATCCAATGGTACCTAAGAAGGAGCCCAATGCAGTGGCAAACATTCCAGCTAGTGCCTGAAGATTTTGTCCTAAAAGTACTGCAGCTACTACTATACCTGCAGCTAAGCCTGCAAGGTTTGATTTGTTCCTAAAAACCATAATAAGATAAACTAATAAGGGTAATAATGCCCATAACGAAGGACCAGAGATAATTGCCCATTTTCCTAATTCTAATTCCATAACCTTAACCAACCTCCCCTTTAATTAAATAATATTAATTCTTCATATTAGTCCAAATATTTAATTCCATCTATTCCGTGGATACCAAGACCAGGATCATTATTTAATGTGATTTTATATTCATCAAATATAGCTCCACCCTTTACAGGATCCTCCTTGCAGAGTACAGGACCATCTAAATCAATCTTAGTAATAATACTCTTAGCTGCTGCCAGATGCACTGCTGCATTTACACTTACCTTCGCCTCCAGCATGCAGCCTATCATGCACTCCACTCCATAAATCTCTGCCATGGAACATATCTTAAGAGCATTATGAAGCCCACCGGTCTTCATGAGCTTAATATTAATCAAATCAGCAGCCCTTCTTTGAAGGATATTCAAAGCATCCTTAGGAGAAAATACACTTTCATCCGCAAGGACTGGTATAGAAATATTATCTGTAACAAACTTTAAGCCTTCAATATCATGAGCTGCTACTGGCTGCTCAACAAATTCTATATCTAAGCCTTCCTCTTCCATTCTGCTCAGTGCCTTTACTGCTTCTTTAGGCTTCCAGCCCTGGTTGGCATCTATTCTAAGCTTCACCTCATAGCCTACGGCATCTCTTATAGCCTTCATCCTTCTAATATCCTCACGAGCATCCTTACCCACCTTAATCTTTAAGGTATTAAAGCCTCTTTCAATAGCTGATATGCTATCTCTTGCCATCTCCTCAGGATCGTTAACGCTTATGGTTATATCCGTTATAATCTCCTTTTTATATCCACCTAATAGCTTGTACAATGGTGCTCCATAAAGCTGTCCATATAAATCATAAAGAGCGATATCCACCGCTGCTTTTGCACTGGAATTCTTAATTAAAGAATTATCAAGGGTAAGCATCAGCTCCTCAAAGCTCTCAATTTCCTTTCCAATTAAGAGCTTTTTTATATGCTCCTTTATAGCTCCCACAATGGCTCCCTTGGTGTCTCCAGTAATGACTCCTGTGGGTGGTGCCTCTCCATAGCCTATATTTCCCGTATCTGTGTGAATCTCCACTATTATGTCCTCAACGCTGTCTACTGTTCTTAAGGCTGTCTTAAAAGGCGTCCTTAAAGGTACAGAAATCTCACCTAACCTAATATCCGTTATCTTCATAGCTTATCCTTCCCCCTTTTTTATAATCTATCTTTTTTTACAAAGACCGCTTAAATAAAATAAACCCAATAAATGAACAAGTCACCTATTGGGCTATGC
>JAEXSY010000441.1 GCA_023440105.1 Bacillota bacterium | reverse complement strand
ATAATGAGTCTGAAAACATATAGGAGTTTTTAAAGTCCACCTTTATATTGTCCTTTTTTAGCTCCTCCATTAATCTTCTTACCTTTTCCTCCCCCTTGCAATTAAGTCCTTCAAGCGTCCTAGAATGAAATCCTCCAGTACAAACATACCGAGTACCAATTATTTTATCCACTATTTCCAAAGAGTATAATTCTTTTAAATAAAATTCAGGACTAGCAGAGATTAAATAAATCTTGCAGCCTTCGCTTTTTAGTTTCCTCATCATAGCAATTGCATCATCATAAATAATATTCTTGAGCCTATTTTTGTAAAAATCCTTTACTAGCTTTTCCATATTAGCTTCTTCTAAACCATCAATAAATTTAAAAAAACTTTCCTTTGATTTTTTCTCATCATATATTCCCATAATGTACAGCAAACCTGAAAATAGCGCTCTTGGTAAATATTTTATCTTTTTAGGGTCCTTCTTTAAGACGTATTTAAATAATTCTATAGAAGTTTCTTTTTTGGTAAGTGTGTAGTCCACATCAAAAATAGCAAGTTTTTCCATTTAAATCTCCTCCTTCATTTTAATAGTATATCAAATTTGTATCTTTTACTCTATAAATCTTATATACCAATATATATTATTGCAAAAAAAAGAACAGTGCTTAATGCACTGTTCTGGAAGTATTATTCTTCTTCGCTGCTAAGCTGCTGATAATAAGCTGTTACCTCTTCAAATTCGCTATCCTCAGGTACTACTAGTTCCCCTTCTTCTCCTACGGATTTAAAAAGATATACAGAACCATCATTTGGATTTTGCACTAAAACATATTCTCCGTCCTTATATTCAAAAGCATCTACTACCTCACAGGAAATTATGTTACCTTCTTCATCCTCTAAATCAACTACAAAGCTTTCATGATCGTGGTCATGGTCGTGTCCACAGTCACAGCCTTCATGATCATGATGATGGTCATGATCGTGTCCACAATCACAGGAACCTCCTTGTTTATCTTCCATATCACCACAGCCACAATTGCATTTATTCATTTCATTATCATTCATAATAACTCTAACCTAAAATATAGGCTAGATACTCACCTCCTTAAAGTTCATGTATTAATTCTACCCTTAAAGGGGGATTTTAACAACAATATTTTTATATTTTAAATAAAAAGCTTATAAATATTAATATAATTATTAAATTTAACAAATAAAATGGTGAAAAAATAACAAGGCCTAAAAAAAAGAACCCCAAAAGGGGTTCCAATTATGAAATAATCATCACAAATATAATTTATCACACAACAACACATACCAACACACAACAACAAATAATTTTAATTCACAACAACACACAACATATTCAAATCATCACAAGAAGTTATTTATTGAAACAAAGAATATAATTACTCTTGTGCTGCTAATCTCTTATAGTTTTCAAGTCTTTCCATTGCATCTTTTTCAGTCTTCTCGAATAATGCTTCAGCTGTTTCTGGATAAGCCTTAGCTAAGGATGCATATCTAACCTCACTCATTAAGAATTCTCTAAAGTTTGCTGTAGGCTCTTTAGAATCCATGAAGAAGGCCTTCTTACCCTGTTCCTTAAGAGTTGGGTTATATCTATACATTCCCCAATATCCACATTCAACGGCTCTCTTAGCCTCTAATTGAGTATTACCCATACCTAGCTTTAATCCATGATTTATACATGGTGCGTATGCTATGATTAAGGATGGACCTGGATAAGCTTCAGCTTCTGCTATAGCTTTTAAGGTTTGATTCTTATCAGCACCCATAGATATCTGTGCTACATAAACATATCCATAAGTCATTGCCATCATACCTAAATCCTTCTTCTTAGTTCTCTTACCACTAGCAGCAAACTTAGCTATTGCAGAAGTAGGAGTAGCCTTTGAAGATTGACCACCAGTATTTGAGTAAACTTCTGTATCAAATACAAGTACATTTACATCCTCACCAGATGCTAATACATGGTCAAGACCACCATAACCTATATCGTAAGCCCAACCATCTCCACCAAAGATCCATTGAGATCTCTTAACGAGATAATCCTTATCCTTAAGGATTGCAGCAACATGTTCATTTGATGCTTCATTTTCCATTAAAGCAACAAGTCTATTAGCTCTATCTCTTGTTCCTTCACCATTATTTACATTAGCTATCCAATCCTCTAAAGCAGCCTTAAGATTTTCACTAACTCCGCTTTCTATAGCAGCCTTAGCTTCATCAACAAGTCTTTCTCTAGTAGCCTTAGTACCTAAGAACATACCTAAACCAAACTCTGCATTATCTTCAAATAATGAGTTAGCCCAAGCAGGACCTTGACCTAAATGATTTTTAGTATAAGGAGTTGCAGGTGCACTTGCTCCCCAGATAGATGAACATCCAGTAGCATTAGCTATCATCATTCTATCTCCAAATAGCTGTGTAACAAGCTTAGCATAAGGAGTTTCTCCACAACCAGCACAAGCTCCTGAGAACTCAAGAAGTGGTTGTTCAAACTGACTTCCCTTAACAGTTAATTTGTTCATTGGGTTAGCCTTTGGAGATACCTCTTCAATTACATAATCCCAGTTTGGTATTTCTACATGCTGAGTTTCTTGTGGCTTCATGATAAGAGCCTTCTGTGGGGCAGGACAAACCTGAGCACAGTTTCCACAGCCAGTACAATCTAGTACACTTATTCCTATATTAAAGAACATCTTTTCAGGAGTCTTAATTCCTCTAGCATCTGCAATCTTAAGACCTTCAGGAGCATTATCCTTTTCTTCCTGATTAAGAAGGAATGGTCTTATTACAGCATGTGGACATACGTATGAACACTGGTTACACTGTATACATTTATCCATCTGCCATTCTGGTACATTAATAGCTATACCTCTCTTTTCATAGGCAGAAGTACCATTTTCGAAGGTACCATCTTCCATACCTAAGAATGCACTTACAGGCAGATTATCTCCTTCATTTCTGTTCATTGGGGTAACAATATTCTTTATGAAGTCTGGAACCTTTTTAGGTTCAACCTTTTCGTCCTCAGCATTCTTCCAGCTTTCAGGAACAGATATAGCAACTAAGGAATCTAAGCCCTTATCTATTGCTGCATTATTCATGTCAACAATCTTCTGGCCTTTTTTACCATAGGAAGTTACTACTGCTTCCTTAAGATACTTAACAGCATCTTCAACAGGAATAATATTAGCAAGCTTAAAGAAAGCTGCCTGCATTATCATGTTAATTCTTCCACCAAGACCAATTTCTTGAGCTATCTTAACTGCATTAACGGTATAGAATTTAATACCCTTATTAGCTATATATCTCTTCATTGATGCTGGAAGATGAGTTTCAATTTCTTCTGGACTCCAGATAGTGTTAAGAAGGAAGGTTCCATTGCTCTTTAATCCACTTAATACATCATACTTGTAAACATATGATTGATTGTGGCAAGCAACAAAGTCTGCCTTGTTAATTAAGTAAGGTGATTTAATTGCTTTCTTACCAAATCTTAAATGAGATACAGTAATACCACCTGACTTCTTAGAGTCGTAAGCAAAATATCCTTGAGCATACATATCAGTATGATCACCGATTATTTTGATAGCACTCTTGTTTGCACCAACAGTACCATCAGAACCTAAGCCCCAGAACTTACAAGCCTTTGTTCCTTCAGGAGTTGTATCAACATCTTCACCCTTTTCTAGTGAGGAGTTGTTTACATCGTCCACTATGCTAATAGTGAAGGAGTTCTTTGGTGCATCTAGTTTTAGGTTGTCATATACTCCAATTATATCAGCAGGAACAGTGTCCTTTGATCCAAGTCCATATCTTCCACCTACTATTACAGGTCTTATATCTGCATCATAGAAGGCATTTTTAACATCAAGATATAGAGGCTCTCCAGCGGAACCTGGTTCTTTAGTTCTATCTAGAACTGCTATCTTCTTAACTGTAGCTGGGAAGGCCTTTAAGAAGCTTTCAGTGCTGAAAGGTCTATAAAGTCTTACCTTAACAAGACCCACCTTTTCTCCCTTGCTCATTAAGTAATCAACAGTTTCTTCTATCAAATCAGTAACAGAACCCATAGCAACTATTACATATTCTGCATCTTCGGCTCCATAGTAATCAAATAAGTTATAGGTTCTTCCTGTAAGCTTGGATATCTCATTCATATATCCCTGTACTATTTCAGGAACTCTTTCATAATACTTATTGGAAACTTCTCTTTCCTGGAAGTATACATCTGGGTTTTGTGCAGTTCCTCTAGTTACAGGATGATCAGGATTTAATGCTCTTCTTCTAAACGCATCTACAGCATCCATATCTACTAGATTCTTAAGCTCATCATATTCTAGAACTTCTATCTTCTGCACCTCATGAGAGGTTCTAAATCCATCGAAAAAGTTTATGAATGGAACT
>JAEXSY010000437.1 GCA_023440105.1 Bacillota bacterium | reverse complement strand
AGGCAAGAATCCGTGTATAACGGACTCCTGGCAGCACAGAATTGTGATATAGTACTTATCCATGATGGTGTAAGACCATTTGTTAGTAAGAGGATAATCACAGAAGGAATTGCTAATGCTAGAAGTTATGGAGCTACTGCTTGTGGAGTAACTCCAAAGGATACTATAAAACTTAAGGCGGAGAATGGTTTTTCTATAGAGACTCCTGACAGGAATAGGCTCTTTGCAGTTCAGACCCCTCAGTGCTTTATGTTTCATCTTATTAAAGAAGCTCATGAGAAAATACGAGAAAACAATATATCAGTCACTGATGATACTATGGCTGTAGAGGCTATAGAAAAAAAGGTTTATCTCTATGAAGGAAGCTATAATAATATTAAAATAACCACAGCTGAAGATATTATAATAGCAGAAAGTATAGTGAGAGCAGAGTAAAGAAGAACTGCAAATATAAATTTGATTGACAATGGATTTAAAGGATTATATAATGATTTCGATAAAACAAAGGCTGTGAAAAAAGAATAGTAGAAACCATACATACAGAGAGAAAATTAATGGTGAGAGATTTTCAAAGGTTTTGAACCCGCTTTTGAGCTGAGGCATCCGGTATAATACCGTTATCATTATTAGAGTACAAATTTAGGTGGTACCGCGACAATAGCTCGCCCTAATACAATAGGGGGGCTTTTTTTTATAGGATTACATTTTTTATTATTCCATTTCAAGCCTTATAAAGAGTAAAAAATATTAATTTAAGAAGATAGAGAAAACAGGAGGTTTATAGCAATGAAGATGTCAAAAATGCTGAATTTAACTATGAGAGAAACTCCAGCGGAAGCAGAAATAGCAAGTCATCAGCTGATGCTTCGAGCAGGTCTTATGAGAAAAATGGCTTCAGGAGTTTATAATTTTATGCCCTTAGGCTTAAAAGCATTAAAAAATGTAGAGGAAATTGTTAGAGAAGAAATGAATAATGCAGATGCTCAAGAATTCTTAGCTTCTGCTGTTATACCAGCTGAGCTTTGGCAGGATTCAGGAAGATGGTATGCTTATGGCTCAGAGCTCTTTAGATTTAAGGATAGGAATGATAGAGATTTTTGTCTTGGACCAACTCATGAAGAGGTGTTTACTGATATAGCAAGACAGGAAATCAAGTCTTATAAACAACTGCCATTAAATTTATATCAAATACAAACAAAATACAGAGATGAAAGAAGACCTAGATTTGGCGTTATGCGCTCCAGGGAATTCGTTATGAAGGATGCTTATTCCTTTGATAAGGATGAAGCAGGTCTAGATAAGTCTTATTTGAAGATGCAGGAAGCTTATATAAAGATATTTAATCGCTGCGGCCTCGATGTTAAGTGTGTAGAGGCAGACTCGGGAGCCATTGGTGGGTCTAACTCTGCAGAGTTTATGGTGAAGTCAGAGGTGGGAGAAGATGATGTAGTATTCTGCACCTGTTGTGATTACGCTGCTAATATAGAAAAGGCACAGAGTACTCCAGAGCTAGGAGAAAAGGAAGAGCCAAAGGCTTTAGAAACTATAGAGACTCCTGATGTAAGAACTATAGAGGAGCTTGTAGCATTTTTTAATACAACGGAAAAGAAATTCGCCAAAACTTTAATCTATAACGCAGACGGCAAAATTGTAGCTGTTATGGTAAGAGGAGATAGAGCTGTTAATGAAACAAAGCTCTCTAATGCTTTAGGTGGAGTAACAGAGCTTAACATGGCTACCCCTGAAGAGGTGTTCCAGGCTACTTCTGCACAGGTAGGCTTCGCTGGTCCAATCGGGCTCAAGGTTACAGATCTATTTGTGGATACAGAGGTAGCTAACATGTATAACTTCATCGTAGGAGCAAATAAAACTGGCTATCACATATCCGGTGTGAACTATGGAAGGGATTTTGAAGGCATCGTTGGAGACTTTAGAAATATAGAAGAGGGAGAAAAATGCCCTAAATGTGGTGGCTCTATTACTATTTCTAGAGGAACAGAGGTTGGACATATATTTAAGCTTGGAACAAAGTATTCAAAGGCTATGGGAGCTAATTTTATAGATGAGACAGGGGTTCCCCAGCCACTTGTTATGGGATGCTATGGCATAGGTATTAATAGAACCTTAGCTTCAGTTATAGAGCAGCATCATGATGAAAATGGAATTATTTGGCCTCTTTCTATTGCTCCTTATAAGGTAGCTATAGTGGTTGCTGTTTCAAAAAATGCTGACCAGATGAAGGCAGCAGAAGAGTTATATAATGAGCTGAGGATGAGAAAGCTTGATGTGATATTAGATGACAGGGATGAAAGAGCAGGAGTTAAGTTTAAGGATGCAGACCTTATGGGTACACCAATAAGAATAACTATAGGAAAGAAAATTTCAGAAGGTCTTGTTGAATTTAAGCTGAGAAATAGTGATGAGCTAGAGGTCATTTCCTTAGATCAGGTGTATAATAGGATAATAGAAGAATATAAAAAAAATAATATTGAGCTTTAATGGGAGGGAATTATATGAAGGTTTTTAACACACTTACAAGGCGTAAAGAGGAATTTGTAACACTTGTGCCCGGTGAGGTTAAAATGTATGTTTGTGGACCTACGGTATATGATTTGTTTCATATAGGAAATGCAAGGACCTTCATTGTATTTGATACTATAAGAAGGTATTTAGAGTTTAGAGGTTATAAAGTAAGCTTTATACAAAACTTTACTGATATAGATGACAAGATGATAAAAAGAGCAAACAATGAAGCTATAACTGTGAAGGACTTAGGGGATAAATATATCAAGGAATATTATAAGGATGCAGATGGATTGAAGCTTAAGAGAGCCACTGTCAACCCAAGAGCCACAGAGTTTATTGATGAGATTATTAGCTTTGTGCAGGGACTTATAGATAAAGGCTATGCTTATGAAATTAATGGAGATGTATATTTTAGCACTAAGAGTTTTAAGGGATACGGAAAATTATCTGGTCAGAACATTGAAGATCTTCAGGCAGGGGCAAGGATAAATGTTGATGAAAGAAAGAAAGATCCCATGGATTTTGCTGTGTGGAAGGCTCAAAAGCCAGGTGAACCAGCCTGGGAAAGCCCGTGGGGAATGGGAAGACCTGGTTGGCACATAGAATGCTCCTGCATGGCAAAAAATCTCTTAGGAGAAACCATTGATATTCATGCAGGAGGCTCTGATTTGATTTTCCCTCACCATGAAAATGAAATAGCACAAAGCGAAGCCCTTACAGGGAAGTCCTTTGCAAATTATTGGATTCACTGTGCTTTTTTAAATATCAATAATCAAAAGATGTCTAAGTCATTAAATAACTTCTTTACTGTTAGAGATATTTTAGAAAAATATAATCCAGAGGTCTTGAGATTCTTAATGCTTTCAGGTCACTATAGAACACAGCTTAATTTCAGCACAGAACTATTAGATTCCGCTGTATCCTCCATGGAAAGACTGTATAATGCAATTAATAATCTTCAGCATCTTTATGATAATTCTCCTTATAATTCTCTTAAGTCTGGAGAAGAGAATTATATAAATACCCTAGAAAGCTACAGGAATAAGTTCATTGAAAAGATGGATGATGATTTCAACACCGCTGATGGTATTTCTGTAATATTTGATCTTGTGAAGGATATAAATACAAATATCACTGCTGATGCTTCTAAGGAGCTTATTGAAACTGCTGTGAAGCTAATAAGACAATTAGGAGAGCCTCTAGGAATATTGCAGGAAAATGAAAAGGCAGACCTAGAAGAAGAAATAGAGGCGCTTATTGAAAGAAGGCAGCAGGCGAGAAAAGACAAAAATTGGGCCTTAGCTGATGAGATAAGAGATGATCTTAAGGCAAGAGGAATAATACTTGAGGATACGCCTCAGGGTGTTAGATGGAAGCTAGAAAAATAACTAAAAGACTGCAGCTTAAAGCTGCAGTCTTTTTACAAATTTTCTAGATCTTTAACAGTAGTACCCTTTAATCCTGTGCCATGGGACTCTGAATCAAAATAAGTATTTTCTAGGGAAGGATATAGAAATTCAATCATTGCGAAGTTTGCGATGTCAACCAGAAACTCCTTGTTCCCTGTTTCTTTATATTTTCTTAATCGTATTTCTAAGTTTTCTAAAGCACTTACGAGGCTTTCGCCATAGTTTGTTTTAATGGGTCCATATTTAAAATAGCTTGTTGACATACGATTTTTTCTTAATCTATCGAACTCCTCTGAGTATTCGCTTTTTAGTATTCTTTCTAACTCCATAATATCCTCGCCTCCTTATATATAATATATCATCTTTTCTTTTTCCAGAGATTATTTTGAATAAATAATAATGAAAAAGTAAAAAAGAGTAAATAAGAGTATTTTATAGTAAAACAGAGCTATATCCTGATAGTCTTTAAATATTGATTCAAATGATAATTTTTTCCTTGTGAAAATCATTTTCAATAATAATTATTTGTGATATTATTACTAAAGGCATAATAATACCGCGGCAAATTCATATAACATGGAGGTTTATTATGGCAAAGATGATGGGACCGAGATTTAAGCAATGTAGAAGACTCGGTTTAAATGTAATTGGACATCCTAAGGCGATGGACAGAGCAAGCAAAGGAACAGCAAGAAACGATAAGAAGCTATCTGACTATGGAACTCAGCTTCTTGAAAAGCAAAGACTTAGTGCTTATTATGGTGTAATGGAAAGACAGTTTAAGTCTTATGTACAGAAAGCTATAAAGAGCAAGGATATTAGTGGTGATGTTCTATTATTCACTCTAGAATCAAGATTAGATAATCTTGTTTATAGAATGGGTGTTGCATCCTCTATAAGACAGGCAAGACAGATGGTTAACCATGGCCATATTTTAGTAAATGGTCAGAAGGTTGATATTCCTTCCTATATTGTCAAGGTAGGAGACAAAATTACTCTTAAAGAAGCTTCTAGAAAGAATGCTATTTTTGAGGATAACTTTATAAATAGACCAGGTTTTAATGTTCCTTATCTAGAAATTGATGAGGAAAATTATTCTTCTGTTTATACTAGACTTCCTAAGAG
>JAEXSY010000386.1 GCA_023440105.1 Bacillota bacterium | reverse complement strand
CCACTTCCGTGGACAGAAGCTATCCTGACTATACCCATAATATTGATAGAGGAGTTAAGGGTATGAAGATAGGTCTCATCAAGGAATTTTTCCAGGATGGAGTGGACCAAGAGGTGAAATACTCCGTTCTAAAAGCAGCAGAGACTTATGAAACCTTAGGAGCTGAGATAGTAGAGCTGTCTCTTCCCACCCTGAAGCATGCTCTTCCTGCCTATTATGTTATTTCCAGTGCTGAAGCCTCTTCAAACCTGGCACGATTTGATGGGATACGCTATGGCTATAGAACAGAGGAATACGAGGACATAGAGGAGCTTTATAAAAAATCCAGAAGTGAAGGCTTTGGACCAGAGGTTAAAAGAAGAATCATCCTCGGCACCTTTGCTTTAAGCTCAGGATATTATGATGCCTATTATAAGAAGGCTCTTCAGGTGAGAACCCTCATAGCACAGGATTTCAACTCAGCCTTTGAAAAATGCGATATTATATTGTCACCGGTGGCTCCTACTACGGCTTATAAAATAAAAGAAAAGGTTACAAACCCTTTAGAAATGTATATGGGAGATATTTATACCGTCCCTGTGAATATAGCTGGAATTCCTGCTCTATCCCTTCCCTGTGGTTTAGACAAGGAAGGCTTACCTATCGGTATGCAGCTTATAGGAAAAGCCTTTGATGAGAGTACCTTGTATAAAGCAGGCTATGCCTTTGAAAAGGAAGCAGGAACCTTCGATATCTTAAAGGAAAGGAGGGCATTAAAATGATAAAAGATTATGAAATGGTAATAGGCTTAGAGGTTCATGTGGAGCTAGGGACTAAAACAAAAATCTTCTGCTCCTGCCCTACTACCTTCGGAGCAGAACCAAATACTCAGTGCTGTCCAGTGTGTATGGGGATGCCTGGAACCCTTCCTGTTTTAAATAAGGAAGTGGTGAATTATGCCATAAAGGCGGGCCTGGCCACCAACTGTACCATTGCCACCTATTCAAAGCAGGATAGAAAAAACTATTTTTACCCGGATTTACCTAAGGCCTATCAGATATCTCAATATGATTTACCCTTATGTACCAATGGATATTTAGATATCGAAGGAGAAGAAGGAAGTAAGCGTATAGGGATAACAAGAATTCATATTGAGGAGGATGCAGGAAAGCTGATTCATGATGATGAAAGAGGTACCTTAATCGACTGTAATCGCTGTGGTGTTCCTCTCATAGAAATAGTATCAGAGCCTGATCTTCGTTCACCTAAGGAAGTGGACTCCTATTTAAAAAAGCTGAGAGCAATAATAGTATATTCTGGTGTATCTAGCTGTCAGATGAATAAGGGACAATTCCGCTGTGATGTTAACCTTTCTGTGAGAAAAAAGGGAGCCTCCGCTTTTGGCACTCGAACAGAAATGAAGAATCTAAACTCCTTTCAATTTGTCACCAAGGCAATAGAATATGAATTTAAAAGACAGGTAGAGGCTATAGAAAAAGGGGAGGAAATAATCCAGGAAACTCGCCGCTTCGACCAAGTTAGCGGTAAGACCTTCTCCATGAGAAAAAAAGAAGATGCCAATGATTACAGGTACTTTCCTGACCCGGATTTAGCACCCATCGAGCCTTCAAGAGATCTAATAGAACAACTAAAGGGACAACTAGGTCAGCTTCCTGATGAAAGAAAGAAAATATACATGGAAAGCTATGGCCTAAGCGCTTATGATAGCGAAACCCTGATCAATAATAAATATCGAGCAGATTATTTTGAAACAGCAGCTGCAAAGACATCCTATCCAAAAATCTTATCTAACCTCATGCAGGCAGAGGTTTTCAGGCTCCTTCCATTAGAGGATAGCACTATAGAAATTACACCGGAGCACATGGCTGCTATAGCAGAGCTCTCTGGCAGCGGAGATATAAACAGCAGCACCGCCAAGAAGCTCATCAATGACTGCTGGTGCACTGGAAGAGATCCAAGGGATATAGTCCGTGAGGAAGGGCTGCAGCAGATAAACGATGAAGCCGTTCTTAAAACCATAGTGGAAGAAATCCTTACAAATAACCAAAAATCCATTGAGGATTACAAAAATGGCAGAGCCTCCGCCTTCAAATATCTCATGGGCCAGGTCATGGCAAAGACCCGCGGCAAGGCAAATCCTGTTAAGGTGGATAAAATGTTAAAAGAGGCTTTAAAATAAGCCTCTTTTTTTCTATAGGTGTAATGAATAAGTTTTTCTTTATAAGTGCATGAATATTTCCCTTCCTCTGGTCTTTAGGTATCTTACAATTCCAAGAGATAAAAGGATAAACAACACTGTACATATAATTAGATAAGTATCTGCACTTAAGCTTTCCATCAGAAACTTTACATATATAATCACTGGCAGGGCTACAATAGCCATGGAGCCAAACATTGCAATTAGGGAGCTTATTCCCTGCTTTACAGCCACGGTTTCACTTACCCAATCAAATTTAGGGAATTTTAAATTGATAGCCACTCCTAAAAAAGCAGTAAAGGCTGTTACAGCTATAGGTAATATATATATAAATATCCTGCTTATAAGCGATAGATCAAATACAAAATTACATATAGTAGCAGTAATTATTAATGGTGGTATACAGACAACCATATGGGTAAAGGCTTTAGACATAAGCACCTCTCCTCCATCCACTGGCAGAGACTGTACTACCCATAAATTCTTTCCCTCTAGAGAAATAGATGGTGCAGAAATAAAATTCGTTGCTGTGAGACCTGATAGAATAAGACAGAGCATAGGACCTGTAAGTGTTCTTATCTCCGGTGAAATTTCTAGGATTTCAAATATCATATCTCTCTTAACTATTGCTCCTCCAGCAAGGACAAGGATGAAAATCACACCAAGAGCTGCATTCATCATATACATGGGACTTGAAACAAAATGTCTAAGCTCCTTTTTAATTAGGGCTCCTCTGACACTGCTAACCTTCAGTCCTCCTTCTCTATATTTAATTTTTGCAGCTCCTCTTTTTGAGGTGGCCACCTTAATAAAGCTTCTTGATAAGACTATATAAACCACTGCAAAAGGAACTATAGCACAAAGAGCAAATATTCTTAAGCTTAAAAGGTTACCTTCAGTAATAGCCATTCCCATATGATAGATAGGAAATACTGCTTTTCTGATAGCTTCTCCAATAGCTTCTCCATTTTCTACAAGAGCTGTTATATAGCGATTCATCTGACTAAACACCATAAAATAAGCTGCTAAAAAGCCCAGGGATAATATAATGGTTATTATATTTTTATTTCTAAGCCTTGCTACTATCAGAGCAATAAGCCAGCCAACTATACAGGAAAGAGTCAAAGGAATAAGAGGTAGTAGCAAAAAGGTACAGATTAACATAATTAGTGCTGAGGCCGATGAGCCAACATTATTAAAGTATACTGCTGCAGCAGGGATAAAGACAAAAGCCTGGTATAAATAATTGAGCATCAAAAGCATAAGCATTCTACTAGCCAGGATAAATTTAGGAGGTATTGGCATTGATAAAAGAAGGTCATTATCCTTAGCATCATAAAGCTGTGTTTGAGCCATAAAAACACTACCTATAAAGGATAAAGCAACAGCCCCTAAGCCTGCTAGGGCAAAATAAAGCCAGGCTAAGCCCACATCTACAAGTGGCTTGCATAGTGAAGCAAACAACATTGCAGAGGAAAAAAGCAAGGAGCCAATAATATATATCACAAATAATCCTAAACCCAGCTTAAATAGAGGTCCATGTTTCTTTCCTTTTCTAGAGCCTCTGAATAAATAGCTATTTAATGCCAAAAATCTTGTTTTTAATAGTGCCTTAAACATTGTTTTCCTCCAGTTCCAGGAACACATCCTCTAAAGAAGTATTGCCCTTAACCTCTTCAGTGGTACCGGATACAATGAGCTTTCCTTCCTTTATTATGGCCACCTTGTCACAGAGCTTTTCCGCTACCTCCAGCACATGAGTGGAGAAGAAGATTGCACCTCCCTCGGCACAGAGCTCCTTCATGAGCTCCTTAAGGCTAAAGGAAGCTTTAGGATCAAGTCCTACAAAGGGCTCATCCATTATCATCAGCTTTGGCTTATGGATAAGCGCTGCTATAATTGCAAGCTTCTGCTTCATCCCATGAGAATAGGCACTGACAGGCTGAGCCAGGTCTTCTGTGAGCTCAAAGAGATCAGAATATTTTTTTATCCTCTCTTCTCTATCCTCTTTACTAACTCCATATATATCTGCAATAAAATTTAAATATTTAATCCCTGATAAAAATTCATAAAGGTCAGGATTATCAGGTATATAGGCTATCTCCCTTTTACATTTTAAAGGCTCATCCTTAATGGACATCCCATCTACTAAAATTTCTCCCTGATCAAATTGAAGTATTCCACAGCAGGCCTTTATAGTAGTAGTTTTACCAGCTCCGTTATGCCCTATAAAGCCATAAATTTCTCCTGGCTGTATATGGAGAGTAAGATTATCCACGGCTTTTTTGTCTCCGTAGCTTTTAGTAAGATTAGTAATTTTCAGCACAATAAATCCCCCTCTGTTTTAAACATTTACCCTTAACTAATATCTATTCTATCATTCCCTGAAGCTCTTCGTATATATCTTCTGTTTTTTCTTCGTTTTCTAAATTAAAAGCTATTACTCCCTCTGTTGTATGGATAACTATAACCCTATCTACAGCCTTGTACTTATATAGCTTATATTTACCAAACTCTTCATTGGTAAAGGTACCACCTAGCATTCTAAAACTGGAAATCCCAAAGGTCCTTTCTCCTGTTGTAATGCCACTCCTAAGCTCCAGCTCCTTTATATCCTGAATATTCACCTCAGATTTTCCTGACAGGAAAGAGCCAACCTTAAAGGTATCTCCATCTAAGCTATATGAGATTTTTCCAGAGAACATTATCCATGCAACCACAACTAATACCGCTAAATTTATTATCCCTTTAATTTTATCCTTTTTTTTCATTACGTCCTCCCGCTTAAAATCTTAAGCATTATTATTCTCTGTAATATAATTATGCTCTCCTATAAAAAAAAGCGCAATGAATTTAAGGGAATATACATTAAAGTATATAAATATAATTTATTAATATAACACTGTTGAGGATAGGTCAATGAAGATGCTTAATCCATTATTAAAAAAACTAAAAAGAATAGCCTTTATAATATTAATCCTCGGGATAGGAGTGGGAGCCTTTACAATAGGTTACAGGCTCACTTCTTATTCAGAGCCTTCGGAAACAGCAGTATTAAATCAAGAAAAAGGCTATGAAAAAATCACCTTTGACCTTAAGGAATCTATATTAGAAGAAGCACAGGAAAAAAGAGAGCTTATAGTCCTAGAAGTGGAGCTTAAGGAAAAAATCAGCTTAGATGAGAGCTGGGGAGAGCTTGCTATATTTAAAAAAATTAAGAACATCGACTACTATGGCAGAGGAAGCTTTGCTGTTAATCTTTCTATGCTTCAAGAGGAGGCTATAACCATCGATTCCTCCCTTAAAACTATCACCCTTGAATTTTCTAAGCCCCTGATAAAGGAATGCTACCTCCAGGAGGAAAAAACCCTTTATGAAAGCACAGAAAATGGTCTCCTTCGCTTCGGAGAAATCACCTTGACGGTAGAGGATAGCAGCCTTTTAAGGCAAAAGGTCCTGGAAAGAATGAAAAAAAAGCTATATGAAGAGGAGCTTCTGATGCAGGCAATAGCCTCTGCAGAAAGTTCTTTAGAAGAAATATTTAAAGGAGTTGCTCAGGGGATTACAAGGGAGGCTTACCAGATAGAAATAATCCTTAAATGACACTTCATAATATAAAAAATAAGCCTTCAAGAGCTTAAGCTTCTCTTGAAGGCTTATTTTTTATAAATCTAATATATCTCTTACAACTTCAGAAGCAATTATCATCCCTGCTACTGGTGGAACGAAGGACATACTTCCTGGAATCTGCCTTCTTATGGTACATTTCTTTGTACCTCCAGTGCAGACACAGCCATCCTTGCAGGTAGCTATATCCTCTGTCTTTGGCTTTGTAGGCACCTCTTCTGAATATACTACCTTAAGGGACTTTACCCCTCTTTTTCTAAGCTCATATCGCATTACCTTAGCTAATGGACAAACTTTAGTCTTATAAATATCAGTAACCTTAAACTGAGTAGGGTCAAATTTATTACCTGTGCCCATAGAGCTCATAATTGCTATTCCCTTCTCCTGGCAGTATACTGCCACGTCCAGCTTAGCTGTTATTGTATCTATAGCATCTACCACATAGGTTGTATCCTCTGTTATTATCTCAGGAATATTATCCTTCGTTATAAAGGTCTGATAAGTTGTTACATTGCATTTTTTATTTATAGAGAGCACTCTCTCCTTCATAACCTCTACCTTACTTTTACCAATGGTATTATAGGTAGCATGTATCTGTCTATTTAAATTAGTAAGGCAGACGGTATCGTCATCTACTAAAACTAAATTCCCAATTCCCGCTCGCACTAGAGCCTCTACAGCAAAGCTTCCTACTCCCCCGATTCCTAGTACCACAACCTTGCTTTCCTTAAGTTTATTTAAGCCCTCGGAACCAATGAGAAGCTCTGTTCTTGATAGTGAATGCTGAAGCATTTTTTAACTCTCCTTTAACCCCTATTATTAAACGTGAATCTTTTGTTAACAGAGATATTATAGTATAAACGCAAGTCCATGTAAAACATTATCTGGAATATTATTTCCTCTATTTATAGCTTTCCCAATTTGATTTTAATTATTTTTAGAAGCTATGGTATAATATAGCTTAAGAAAAAATGTACGGAGGAATAAAGATGATTATCGGTATCATAGCAGCAATGAGCGAAGAGCTCGAAATTCTTTTAAAGGATATTGAGCTTCAAGAAAAAGAAAATAAAGCAGGGATGGTTTTCCATAAAGGAAGGCTTTGGGGTCAGGAGGTTGTAGCAGTAGTCTGCGGCATAGGCAAGGTAAATGCTGCCGTATGTGCTCAGGTGCTTATCAGCGAATATAAGGCTACTTCTATAATAAACGTTGGTGTAGCCGGTGGAATAGGTAAGGACATATATCCCGGAGATGTGGTTATCGGAGATTCCCTAGTGGAGCATGATATGGATACTACAGCCTTTGGAGATCCTGTAGGACAGATACCAAGAATGGAGGTCTTCGACTTTAAGGCTGATTCAGCTCTTGTTGACACTGCAAAAAAAGCCTGTGAGAGCATTAAGGATATAAAGAGCTTCGTTGGCAGAATAGCTACAGGGGATCAATTTATTGCTGATGTTGATAAAATAAGATGGCTGAGCAGTGAATTTAATGCCCTTGCCTGCGAGATAGAAGGCGGCAGCATTGCCCATGTATGCTATCTTAACAGAGTTCCCTTTGTAATTATTCGCTCCATATCTGATAATGCCAATAATGGGGCTCACATGGACTTTGAGAAATTCACTCCAATAGCAGTAAAGAATTCCACCACTATATTGAAGAAAATGATTGAAAAGCTATAAAAATAAATCCTCCTATCCCTTACTTAAAAGGGTATAGGAGGATTTATTTTTATGGTTCTTGGTAAAAAGAGATTTTATTTTTATGGTTACCTGTAAAAATAAGATATATTATGAATTTCAGTTATCTAGTTCACCAAAAAATCAATCATTCTCTTCATAAGTCCAATAACTTCCCAAGACTTCATTCTCGCAATTCCAAATATCATACAAATTTCCTTCAGAGAGATATGTAACATGTCCTTTTCCTGCATGGGCAACGGCTGAGCCGTCAAAGGTATCCAAAAATTCTTTTATGAGGACTTTGGTTCCGTCTTTATGAACAGGCTGCTTTTGCTTCTTCCAACCTTTATCCTTCAAATACTTACCATATAGCTCAGGAGTGCTAATCATATAACCTGTCTTAAGCATATATTCAGTAAGCTCTCTTAGAGTTTCCTCCCAGGAATCTCCAGTTGCAGCGGCAATAGCTCTAATAACACAGTCATCTGTCCTTTTATGATGGGGATTGCAATTATAATATCTAAACTTTGTGCTTTTAAGTCTCTCCTTAGCTACATCTTCATCGAAGGAAATCAGTATCTCCTTATCTTCTTCCCTTTCCTTCAAAGTCCAAATGTAGTTGCTCACAGCAAATACTTCGCTATTATGATATAAAATACTGTTTACTGAGGATTTATTCTCCGAGAGAGCTTTAGCAATTTCCCTTGCCTTTAATCCACCTGGATTCTTAGTTAATATCTGTTTTATTTTATCTATCATATCAATAGCTTATACAACCTTTATACCAAATAGTTCTCTAGAAAAATACATAGGATTTCACCAGCTTCTGTTTCCGTAGTTCTAAAGGGTATTATGTCTCCGCAATGAATACCGAAATCATTGTAAGGCTCATTGAGCAATTTACCGTAGATAAATCTATTTTCTGTGTCCATTTTAATACAGCGAACCCAGACCTTTTCAAGAGACTCATAGTTACGCATCAGTAGAACTCCTATATCATCAGGAAATGCTGGATGTCTTGATGGGTTAAGGACAGAGAGGTTGCGGGTTTCTTCAAGGGCCTTCTCAGCATCATAGTGCTTTGTCAGCTCAATAATCTCTTCAAAATGAAACATATCGGCGTTTGTTTCAAGGAGGTCCAAAAACTCAGCATCTCCTAAAGAATTAAAACGAATTGTCATTGAAGAATCACTGTTCATTGGAGACATATTCACTCTATTGCCAGCAAGATTTCCACAGCACAAGGCCTTGAAAGATAGTCCTGCTTTCGTATCAATATATCCATATGCCACTATTCCATCATCATATTTAGAAGCTGTGTAGTCCATAGCTCTTAATGTATTACACAGATATTGTGACCGTATAAATACAATGCGGTGATAAAAACACTTAAAGGAAGAACCTTTTACGGCAGCTAGAAGGCCTTCTAGATTCTTCTCTTCAGGCTCTCCCACCTGGCGATTATATGCCTTGTCTATTGCATACTCAACTAGAAAGCGCACATAATTATTAGGATTTGCTTTAAGATCCTCAGTGAAATTTATATCTCTCACGGCATTCCCCATGGTGCCGTTCATTGTCAATCGGTATGCTAATCTCTTCAATTCCTTCAGATAAATCTCGCAGATTCTTTTATCTACAAGGGAATAAAAGGCCATTTCTCTAAAATACCATGCCTGCTCCTCCATTAGTGCTTCTGGATGCATTCTTTTTGCTAAATCAAGAATTAATCCCTGTATTTCCTTATCACTAGTTAACTTTTCAATTCTCATATTTTTATCCCTCCTTTGGTTTTAACTATCAAGCCAATTGGCAATACAAAAGGCAATAAAACCAAATCCTAATAAAGAAGGAATTATGTTTCCGTAGCCCATAAAGAGTGCACATATAATGAGAATAACCGCTACTACTGCTACCACAAATCCTAGCTGACTTGGCTGCCAGTGGGAGACATTATGCTTCTGTGGATTTATATTTCTATTCCTTGAGGTGTTATTTTGAGTCCATCGTTCCTTTGAGGTATTATTTTCAGTCGATTGTTCCTTTGAGGAGTCGTTGTTTATTACATTGTGAAAGAAAGCATCATCCTTCCAATCATGTTTACCATCGCCATTCCAATCAAAGCCCATAATTCCCTCCTTAAAATTTGATATCACAATATTCTCTTATAAACTATTCAATGCTGAATATACTTCTTTATAAACTGTCTTGTTGGGGAAGTACCTTTCATCAATAAAGTATTCAATTCCCTGTCCCTTATCATACTGTGTTATAGCAGCAGCTATTGCAGCACTTCGAGATTCACCATGCTCACACTGACAGATTATAAGCCTAGCTTTGTCACTTATACTATGATAAAACTCCGCAAGCTCCTTTGCCTGGCTTTTTGTAATCATATGGTGGTACTGAGCAAGACTAGCAAGCTCTCCTTCTGAAGGAGTACTATTATCAAAGTCCAGGAAGTCCTCAGTGCCTACATCATTAAATTGAAGCCGCAGGATGTACTCTGGTAGATTTTCAAGCTTCACAGGCTCTAGTTCCATATCGGTGCAGCTTATAAGTGCCGTTCCAGCCTCAAAGGGCTCTTCTGCCCTTCTCTCTATACTTTCTCTATTTGCAATTTCTAGCCTCATAGTTTAATCCTCCTATTTGAAGCTTATTAATACTTAAAAGAGCTTGTACTCAATATATTCATAGACTTTTATAATGAGAAATTTCATTTGTCATGAGATACTTTTCTACATTTTTATAGAATATAGCTTCTGCGTATTCTTCTTCGGTATTTTCCCAGATATATTTCATACCTTCTTTAACTCTAGGAGGCCTATGAGTTGTTTGATGTGCATCGGAACCCAAAAAGTGTATCTGCTTTTTTAGCAGTAATTCTCTTGCACTTCTTTTAACAGCATTGTTTGTCTCTTCAGCCAAGCTATATGCATTAACCTGAATCATACACCCCATTGTAAGAAGCCCTTCTATTGTTTTATCATGAAATAATTCTGGATATCGCTCCATATGAGCAAAAATCGGTATCCACCCACTTGCCAGAAGCTTCTCAGCCACAAGCTCTGCTTCCTTAGAAGTAGTATCAGTAAAAAGTTCTGTGAGTACATACCTTGTGTCTCCTAGAGGCAGAAGTATTCCCGAGTTCAACATAGCTATATTCTCCTCTATATTATTCTCATAACAAAGCAGCTCACAGCCAGTGTATAATTTAATACTTGGAAACCTCTCTCTAGCACAGTCCTTTAAGGCCTGAAATCTAGTGCTATAGGCTTCACAAGCTCTAGTGGAGCACCAGCTATGAGAGGTGCAAAAAATACTTCTGATTCCCTGCTCCTCTGCAATAGACAGCATCTCTAGTGACATGTCCATATCCTCTGAGCCATCGTCAAAGCCTGGTACAATATGCATGTGTATATCTGTCATGTAATGCTTCAATTCTTCCTTCATATCCACTCCCACCTTATATTTATTTCCTATACCCTCCTTCCTTCCACCTTCTCTTGGATATATTTTTCCATAAAAAGAGCTGTTAATAATATTATATCATTAACGCATAACCTTAAGCCTATTAATAACCTCTATATATCTTCGATACTTATAAGGACTATTAATTTGTGTTTGGGGGTTAAATTATAATGTTTCTTTGGAAAGAAGAGTACAACACGGGAATTGATGATATTGACAAACAGCATAAGGAGCTTTTTAGGATTTCTAGCGAAGCCTACAAGCTTCTAAAGAATGATCTTAGGACAGATAAATATGATAATCTCATAAAGATCATTTCAGATTTAAGAGACTACACCATATACCATTTTAACTATGAAGAAAATCGGATGGCTGAAAAGAAATGCAAAGGATTTTTTGCTCACAAGCTAGAGCATGAGGCCTTTAAGGAAAAAATCAATTCTATAGATTTTAAAAGTATAGACTTACGCCAGGATGAAAGTATTGCTGAGCTTTTAGAGCTTGTATACAATTGGATTACAGACCACATACTAAATACGGATAAGGGCTATGTTGGAACTTTATAAGCCTAAAAGGAAGATATAAGACTACTATTACATTAGTCTTATATCTTCCTTTTTATATTCTCCAATAATTAGTGCTATTTTATTTCATAAAAATGCAAATACTATTATTACCTGCTTCAAAAATAGAATTTTATCACAAGAACAAAGTCCATATTAAAAGGAGGCAATACATAGTGCGTAATTATTTTGGCTTAACCAATAGCTTATATGTGGGATTCCCTAGGATTCTTTCTGCAATACTTCTTCTCCTTCTAGCCTTAATTGTAGCGGCTGTAGCTAAGGCTATAATAGTAAAGGGGGGCAAGAAGGTAGGTCTTGCGAGGCTCTTTGATAAGTGGGGACTTTCAGAAAACAAAAATCCAGAAGATATGCTTTCCTCTCTAGGAAGACTAGTGTTTTGGATAGTCTTTATCCTATTTCTTCCAGGAGTATTAGATGCTCTAACCCTCAGCAGTGTTTCAGAGCCCTTTTCCCAAATGGCCTCTGAATTTTTAGGCTTCCTGCCAAATCTTTTAGGAGCTGTTATCATCGTAGTAGTTGGCTCCTTTATCGCCAGGATTATAAGGAATCTTCTAGCCCTTATCCTGAAAAAGCTTAAGCTGGATGAGCTTCAGCAAAAGGCAGGACTTGGTCAGGGGAATGAGTCCTCTTCCTTTTCACAGGTAATAGCAAATGTAGTTTTCATACTTATTTGGATACCAATAGTTATCTCTTCCTTAGAGGTTCTTAATATCAGAGCTATTTCAAGACCGGCAATCTTAATGCTGAATATTATCCTCAGTGCTATTCCTAGGATTTTTGCAGCAGCAGTAATTGTAGTTATCGGGATATATGCAGCAAGGCTTGTGGGAACCCTGGTAGGCAATCTTCTATCAGGTCTTGGGCTTGATTCCATTTATGAAAGGGTCGGGCTAAGCAATAAAGGAAGCTCCTCTAAATACTCAGCTTCTAAAATAATTGGTGCAATAGTGCAGTTTATCATAATACTCCTCTTTGCAGTGGAAGGTCTAACCATAATAAACTTCAGGGTAATAAATACTGTTGGCCTTGCAATAATTGGTTATCTTCCTCATCTCATTGCAGCCATAATAATCTTAGGAGTTGGATTATTCTTAGGAATATGGGCGGAGGGACTTATAACTAAATACACCAATGTAAGCAGCATCACAGCCATGACAGCAAAATGCATAATAGTATTCTTTGCAATTTTTATGACCTTAAATCAATTAGGCATAGCCATGACCGTTGTAAACACAGCCTTTATGATGATTCTAGGCGCCCTATCCGTTGCCTTTGCCATAGCCTTTGGCGTTGGAGGAAGAGAATTTGCAAAGCGCAGTCTTGAAAGATTTGAAAAGAAGCTTGAAAGTGCACCAGCAGCAAAGGATCATCCCATGACTCAAAAAAGTGCTCAAATGGCTCCAGATCCTATAGAAGCCATGAATACTATGGACTCTAGTATAAAGGGAGGCTCTAATGCACAAGGAAGCTCAAGCACCGGGACAGCTAAGGGTCAAGAGGAGGATAATACTCCTCAAAATGACAGAAATAATTACAGCCCCAAAAGAGAAATAGGGGATTAACCTTAAAAAAGACTGCTGACATTTTTATGTATCAGCAGCCTTTTTAATATTATATTAACTTGTGTATAAACAACCCGCTTCTAAGCTTTGGCTCAAACCAGGTGGACTTGGGAGGCATTACCTGCCCTGCGTCTGCTATGTCCATTAATTCCTCTATAGTTGTGGGATACATGGAGAAAGCTACCTTCATGCCTTCCTTAACCCTTCTTTCTAATTCCTCAAGACCTCTTATTCCGCCTATAAAATCAATTCTCTTATCGGTCCTAGGATCTTCAATACCTAATATTGGTGCTAAAAGATTCTTTTGGAGTATAGAAACATCAAGTCTTTCCACTGGGTCCTCTTCCTTAAAGGTTCCCTCTTTAGCCTTCAGCACATACCATTTCCCATCTAGATACATTCCGTAGGTATGCTTAGCTTCAGGACGATATTGTCCTTCTCCTTGGCATTCTTCTATGTCAAAGCTTTCTTGAAGCTTAGCCATGTATTCTTCCTCAGTATATCCATTTAAATCCTTAACTACACGGTTATAATCCATGATATAAAGCTCATTATCAGGGAACAAAACAGATAAGAAGTAATTAAATTCTTCCTCTCCAGTATAGCCTGGATTTTCTTCTCTTCTCTTCATGCCTACCTTTACTGCAGATGCTGCTCTATGATGTCCATCGGCAATGTATAAATAATCTATGCCCTTAAACAGCTCTGTGAGCTCGTTTATTGAAGCCTCATCTTCAATGAGCCAAACTATATGAGCTATTCCGTCTTCTGCAACGAAGTCATATACAGGCTTCCCTTCTGTACTTTCCTTTACTATAGCAGATATTCTTTCATTGTTTCTATAGGTTAAAAATATAGGACCAGTATTGGCATTACAATAATCCACATGATTAATTCTGTCCTGTTCCTTGTCTGCTCTTGTAAACTCATGCTTTTTAATTATATTATTCATATAGTCATCAATAGAAGTACATACAACAAGTCCAGTTTGAGCTCTCCCATTCATAACCTGTCTATAAGCATAATAGCAAGGCTTTTCTTCTTCTTTTAAAACCCCATCCTCTATCATCTTATTCAAATTACCACTAGCTGTTTCATAAACTACCTTATCATAAATATTAATTTCCCTATCTAGATCCACTTCAGCCTTGTCCACATGAAGGAAGGAATAAGGATTATCCTTAACCATTTCTCTAGCTTCCTCACTATTCATAACATCATATGGAAGTGCTGCAACCCTTTCAGCATATTCTTTCGCAGGCCTTATGGCTCTAAAGGCTTTTATAATAGCCATTGTCTTATCCCCCTTGTACTCTATATACTATTTAAAAAATCCCTTTATAATAGTTACTATTTCTTCCCCTATTCTCTCTTGAGCCTCTATGCTGGATGCTCCTATATGAGGAGTAGCACTTACCTTAGGATGGCTTACCAGCTCAATGTTCTTTGTAGGCTCTTCTTCATATACGTCTATACCAGCACCGGATAGCTTGCCACTATTTAATGAAGCTAAAAGAGCTTCCTCTGATACAACCTTTCCTCTAGAGCAGTTAA
>JAEXSY010000241.1 GCA_023440105.1 Bacillota bacterium | reverse complement strand
CAAGTATGACAATGACTTTCCAGCTTTATCACAAGAACCACCAGTACCAGATGCTGTAGGCTCAGAATTTTATAAGAGTGCAGAGGCCTATGGAAAGTGTGAGGTTATTCTATACTCTCCTGAGCATAATAAAAGTCTTTCACAATTGCCAAAGGAGCATATAAGAAAGCTTGTAGACCTATGGTGTGAAAGATTTGAAGAGCTTTCTAAGGACGAAAAGATCAAGTTTATCTTCCTCTTTGAGAATAGGGGGGAGGAGGTTGGGGTTACTATGCCTCATCCTCATGGACAGATATATGGATATTCAAAAATGCCCTTAAAGCTTCAAACAGAGCTTAATTCCAGCAGGGATTTTTATAGAGACAACTGCCAGTGCCTGATATGCAGGATGAATCAGGAGGAGGAAAGTTTTAAGGAGAGGATAATAATAGAAAATGAAGATTTTTTGGCATATCTTCCTTATTTCACTGATTATCCCTATGGGATATTTATAACTAGTAAGGAGCATAGGAATAAGATAATTGATTTTAGCCACAGGGAGAAAAATAGCTTTGCTGAGATACTAAAGGCTGTAACAGGAACCTTTGATTCATTATTTGATAGACCCTTCCCATATATGATGAATATACACCAGGGGCCTGTTAATTCTCCTGAATATGAGGGTCATGAAGATTATTATCACTTCCATGTGGAGTTTTATCCTCCTCTTAGATCAAAGGAAAAGATTAAATATTACGCTTCCTCAGAAATGGGTGCTTGGGCCGCATGTAATCCGGCTTCTGTGGAGGATACTGCCGTTGAGCTTAGAGAAGCTTATAAAAGATATCTTAATAAAAATAAATAATAAGGAGATTTAAATTATGGATGGGAAGAAGGTATTAGAGGCTTTTAAAACCCTTTATGGAGACCAGGGGGATATAAGACTTTTTCATTCCCCAGGAAGGATTAATCTTATTGGGGAGCATATTGATTACAACGGTGGATATGTTTTTCCCTGTGCTTTAGAATTTGGCACCTTTGGTGCAGTGAGAGCAAGAGAGGATAAGGTGCTGAATCTAGCTTCCACTGATTTTGATCTTAAGGTAAGCATCTCCTTAGATGATTTAGAGTATAAAAAAGAAGACGATTGGGCTAACTATCCTAAGGGTGTAATAAAAATTATGCATGATCAGGGCTATTCTATCGGTGGTATGGACATATTAGTTTCAGGAAATATACCCAATGGAGCTGGATTGTCTTCATCAGCTTCTCTAGAGCTATTAACGGCAGTAATGGTTGAAGAACTGTTCAATAATGGAAGCCTTAATAGGGTTGACTTGATAAAATTAGCCCAAAAAGCAGAAAATGAGTATGTAGGAGTTAATTGTGGAATAATGGACCAGTTCGCCATAGGCATGGGGAAAAAGGATAGGGCTATTCTCCTGGACTGCGATACTTTGAATTATGAGTATGTAGCAGCAGATTTAAAGGATTATTCTTTGGTTATAATGAACACTAATAAAAGAAGAGCCTTAAATGAATCAAAGTATAATGAGAGAAGGGCAGAATGTGATGAAGCTCTAGAAATCTTAAAAAACTCTAAGGCTATTACAACCCTCTGTCAATTAACCCCAGAGGAATTTGAAGAAGTTAAGGATAAGCTAACTAAGGATAATATATCAAGGAGAGCTGAGCATGCTGTATATGAAAATCACAGAGTCAAGAAGGCTATTGAAGCTCTTAATAGCGGTGATATAGAAGGCTTTGGGGAGCTTTTGACAGCCTCTCACAACTCTCTAAGAGATCTCTATGAAGTGACAGGGGAAGCGTTGGATACTATAGTGTCGGAAGCTTTAAAGACACCAGGCTGTATAGGTGCTAGAATGACTGGAGCTGGCTTTGGCGGCTGTGCAATAGCTCTTGTAAATAAGAAAGAGATTGACTCCTTTATGGATTCAGTAAAGAAAGGCTACTTAAATAGGACAGGTCTTGAGGCTGATTTTTATTTTAGTGGAATCGGAGAAGGTACAGGAGAAATAAGATATAATTAGAATAGAATAGACTAGTAAACTCATATAGTTTACTAGTCTATTTTATAACCAAATACCCAAATAATAACAATAATAGAAATATTATAAAGTATAATAAAAATCAATCGATAATAATAGTTAGTTACAGTATATTAAAAGGGGAGTTGTGGGAGATATAAGAATGGGAGACTTTAAATGGTTTTTAATCGGTACGCTGTTGGGTGTTTCTATAGCAACTATATTATACTTCATAAGTATTAAGATATATAAAGAACGCTATAAAAGGAACAAGGAGAATGAATTTATCTATAAATCAATATTAGAGGGAAGAAAATCTATATGCTATTATTTTGACTTCGAAGAAAAAAGATTTCTCTATCTTTCTCCGGTAGTAGAGGATATATTAGGCTGGAACAGAGAGGAGCTATATAAGAATTTTAGATACCTTTTCGAAGTAGTACATCCTGAAGATGTCTGGAGGCTTGAGAAAAATGTAGTAGGTGATATTGATTTTAATAAGCCCTGCATATTGAGATACAAAAACTCTAAGGGAGAATACATATGGACAGAGGATAATATATCCCCTGTGTACAAAAATGATAAGCTTATAGCTGCTACTGGGAGTTTAAGTGATATCTCCTGGAGAAAGAATCTGGAGGAGATGATAACCTATAAGGATAACTATGATGCTCTTACAGGGGTGTATAATAGACAGTACTTTCAAAGGTGGTATGAGAGGCTCCATAAGGATAAGAACTCTAGAATAGCCTTAATTATATGTGAGCTTTCAGGGATGAAAAGTAGTAATAAAAATCTAGGACTACAGAAGGGAAATGATATTATCAAAAATACCTCTGAATTTCTTAAAAGCTACTCTGAAGAAGAGGGAATGCTTTTTAGAATAGGAGGAGATGAGTTTGCTCTGATTTATTTAGATATAGATAATGAGAGAGCTAATGAAATTGTCAAATCTATTAAATCTCAAATAGATAGCTTTAAGCTGGAATATAATATACCTGCCACAGTAGATATAATAGTTGCTCATAGCTATTCTTTAAGCTCCCTGGGAACTATGGATGTATTAATGGAGTCTGCCACTAATTTGATTCATAAATATAAAGCATAATAAAAGGGTCAACGGAACAATTACAACTATTATTGCACTCTTCTTAAGGACTGCAATAATCGTTGTAATTTTATTCCTTTTTTTATTTGTAATGTCGTTGCAAAAGCCCTTATTAAATACTATACTAATATAGTGATACTAATCTAATAAGGGCTCAACTATTGGGCATAATAGGATTAAGTTTAATATAGAAGGGAGGATAGAGGGTAATAGAATAAAAGCGCCAGGACTAAAGCCGCAGGCTTTAGTTGACGAGGATGGGGAGAATCGAATCTTCGGCGGGTGCCCCACGGTATCGCACTACCGTTAACGGTTGATAAAACCGGAAAGTGATTTCCGTTAATAAGATCAGCCAGGTGTTAAAGCCTTGAAAAAAAGGGGTTTTTGAGTCCTTATTTTTTTATGCCCTTTTTTAACTAAATTTATTTATGGAAGGAAGAAAAATTAAATATGTGCGGAATTGTTGGATACTTTGGCTATAGAGATGCAGCACCTTTACTGATAGAGGGGCTTAGTAAATTGGAATACCGAGGCTATGACTCGGCGGGAGTAGCTGTTGTAAATGATAAAGGTATTGATGTGAGTAAATGCAAGGGAAGACTTGCAAACCTGGAAGGAAGATTAGAAGAAAAGCCTATTGAAGGTCACATAGGAATAGGCCATACAAGATGGGCAACTCACGGAGAGCCTTCCGATGTAAATTCTCATCCTCATTGTGACTCTGATATAACCGTGAGTGTAGTTCACAATGGTATTATTGAGAACTATATGAAGCTCAGGGAGTGGCTAACTTCTAAAGGGTATGAATTCCTCTCTGAAACAGACACAGAGGTTATTCCAAATTTAATAGATTTCTATTATGAAGGAAATTTATTAGAGGCTGTGATGAAGTCAGTATCTATGATGGAAGGAAGCTATGCCATAGGTGTGGTTTGTTCAAAGGAGCCTGACAAGCTAGTTGCTGTAAGAAAGGATAGCCCTCTTATAGTTGGTTTAGGGGAAAAAGAATCTTTTATAGCTTCTGATATACCTGCAGTGCTTAATCATACTAGAGATATTTATCTTCTTGAGGATAAGGAATTCGTAGTATTAAGCAGCCAGGGAGTTAATATATTTGATGAACATGGAGAGGAGCTTCATAAGGAGATATACAAGGTAACCTGGAATGCTGATGCAGCAGAAAAGGGTGGTTATGAGGACTTTATGCTCAAGGAAATCCACGAGCAGCCAAAGGCAATAAAGGATACCATGACCTCAAGAGTTATTTCTGGAGAAGATATAAGCCTCGATAAGATAACAATAACTAAAGAATATTTAGATAATGTAGATAGAATTTATGTGGTAGCCTGTGGTACTGCCTACCATGCAGGGCTAGTAGGTAAATACGCCATTGAAAAGCTGGCTAAGCTTCAGGTTGAGGTGGATGTAGCCTCTGAATTTAGATATAGAGATCCTATCATTACCGATAGAACTCTTATCATCGTTGTAAGCCAGTCAGGAGAAACTGCCGATACTCTGGCAGTGCTCAGAGAAGGAAAGAAAAAAGGCGCTAGAGTGCTAGCAATTACCAATGTAGTAGGTTCCTCTGTTTCTAGAGAGGCACATGATGTGCTTTATACCTGGGCTGGTCCTGAAATAGCCGTTGCTTCCACTAAGGCTTATGTAACTCAGCTTATTGCTTTTTATATAGTTGCTCTAAGATTTGCAGAGCTTAAGAAGACTATTTCACCAGAAGAAATGGAATTATTGAAGGAAGAGCTTCACAGACTACCTGCTTTAGCAGAGGAGACTCTTAAGCACCAGGATGTACTTCAAAGATTTGCTTATAATACCTATACTGAGAAGGATATGTTCTTCTTAGGAAGAGGGATGGACTATGCTGTTTCCTTAGAAGGCTCCTTAAAGCTGAAGGAAATATCCTATATTCATTCTGAGGCCTATGCTGGGGGAGAACTTAAGCATGGACCTATTGCTCTTATTGAAAAGGGAACAGTGGTTATTGCTCTGGTAACTCAAAACACCCTATTAGATAAAATGGTAAGCAACATTAAAGAGGTTGTAACCAGAGGAGCCAAGGTAATGGCTATAACCCTTGAGGGCAATGATGATATTGAAAAGACTGCCGACTCAGTTTTGTACTTGCCAAAAATTCATGAGCTTTTAACTCCTGTATTAGCGGTTATCCCTCTCCAGCTTTTAGCCTATTATATGGCTAAGCAAAAGGGCTGCGATGTGGATAAGCCAAGAAACCTTGCTAAGTCTGTTACAGTAGAATAGGAGGACCTCAATATGAAGGAAAAGCTATTAAAGCTAAAAAAAGAATATGAGGACATGGAGCTCTGCATAGTAAAAGCCTTAGACCTTGTTGATAATAAGGAGTACGGTGAAGGAAAGCTCGAAATTGTAAGGATGATATTGAAGGATATAGATGGATTTTTGAAGGCTGAATAAGGCTGCAGAATGTAGCTTTACTCAAGGCTTTGGTGCTCTGATGGAATTGTGGGGTTCTTGAGGAGTAAGTAGAATTTAATAATAAATAAGGGTTAAGTTATATCACCTCTCTGGATGGTTTCAGGGGGGTGATTTTATTTTAAAGCTGTAAAGGAATTGATGTTAGATAAGTGGTAATATATAATATATTAAAATATTGATAAATTGAACTATTTTTAGCGAATTATAATTTAATAATAGAAGGAGTCATTGCTTTAAATAGTATTAAGGTTATTAAAGGGGTGAAGCTTAAATGAATCTGGAGGCAGATTTAGTATTCGAACTTAATGTAGAGATTGGAGAGGTTCAGGAGGTTGGTGAAACCCCTCAGGGTTTTTTGAGACTTATTCCTATTACCGGTGGAAGCTTTTCAGGAGCAAATATAAAGGGAAAGGTTATGGCAGGTGGCTATGATTGGAATACGACTATTAATGATAATCTAACTCATGTCCTTGCAAAATATTCACTGAAAACTGATGATGGAGTATATATTTCTGTGGAAAACGAGGGTTATTTAGATTCTAGAGCTTCGGAAGCTGTGATTAAAACCACTCCAAGATTTCTTGTGTCTGAGGGAAAATATCATTGGCTTCAGAGTGGAGTGTTTGTTGGAAGTCTAGAAGCGGGACAAGGAGAAACTACTGGTGTTTGTATAAAAATTTATAAAATGAAATAGATTTAATAGTAAACTACTAGCAAAAATTAAAACAGTAATTTCCAAACTATAGAAATTATTATAAAGTCATGATATAATTTTGTTGAATTTTGAAAAGAAAAGGGTTGTATGATGACAAATATAAAAGATGTTGCTAAGGAAGCTGGCCTAGCGGTAGGTACAGTATCGAGAGTTTTAAATAATAGAGGATATATAAGTGAATCAACCAGAAAGAAAGTATATGATGCTATGGATAGGCTTAATTATAAGCCTAATGAAATAGCTAGATCCTTGTATAGAAAAAAGTCAAATATATTAGGGGTTATAGTCCCTAGTGTATCTCATCCATTTTTTGCTGAACTAACTGGCTATATAGAGTTTTATGCATACCAAGCAGGGTATAAGGTTATGATATGTAATTCCTATGCAGATAGAACTAAAGAAAAAGACTATATAGAATTAATTAACAGAAATCAAGTGGATGGTTTTATTGCAACTATTTATACCAAGGATTCAGATGAATATATAAATTCTAGTCTGCCACTAGTTACTATAGATAGAAGCTTTGATGGAATACCATATATTACATCAGACCACTATGATGGAGGAGTTCAGGCTACTAAATATCTGATAGAAAAAGGCTGTAGAAAAATTGCACACATAAGTGGTGAGTTGGGTATAACAACCATAGCCAATTATCGTAGTAAAGCCTTTTATGACGTGGTTTCTCAAAGTAATGTTGAATACGTAGTTAAGGAAGCAAGGCTATCAACCTTCGAAGAGTATAAGAAGGTTGCTATAAGACTATTTCAAGAACACCCAGATATTGATGGAGTTTTTGCCAGCAGTGATATAATAGCTGCTTCCTTAATTCATGTGGCTGGTTTACATAATAGAGTTGTACCAAAGGATTTGAAAATTGTTGGTTATGATGATATTGATATGGCAGCAATGACAGTCCCACCACTGACATCGATAAAGCAGAACATACAGAGAATTGGAGAATTGGCAGTTAAGGTTTTGCTGGATAAAATTGAGGGAAGAAATGTTCCCATGGATAATGTTCTTCCAGTAACTTTAATTGAAAGAAAGACTACTTAGATTACAAATTTTGTTTAATAACCCCGCTAATTTTAGCTGGGTTATTTTATTATATTATTGTTAATAAAAAAACAAAAGGAAACGTATACTTTTTTATGTTAATCGGTTGACATATACGTTTACAGTTGATAATATGGTTATGTAAACATTTAAAATATTAAGGGGGGTCTAGTGTGAAAAGAACTAGAGCACTAATTTTATCAACCTGTGCAATGCTTGCAATTTCTTTATTTGCAGGCTGTGGAAATGGTAAGGCAGCGGGAAATGGTGATGGTAACTCATCAGGAGATGGTAACAAGGAGGTAAAGATCACTTTCTTTAATACCTCAGCCGAAGTAAATAACCAATTTGAAGAATTATTTGAGGTTTATCACAAGGTTAATCCAGATGTGACTATTGAGCTTATCCCGACACCAATCGGTGGACAGCAGATAGAAAAGTTCCAATCTTTAATTGCTTCAAAAAATCCACCTACTATTTCAAATCTTGATCCTGGACATATTTATATATATAAAGATATGTTTTTAGACTTAGAAGCAGAAAAAGCATGGTTTGAAGAAGCAGCTCAGCCTGGATCAATTGAATCATCTTTATTGGATGGAAAGTTCTTAGGTATACCTTATACAGTTCAAGGCTATGGCCTACAATATAATAAGCGAGCATTAGAGGAAGCTATAGGGGGAACCTTTGATCCATCAACTATTAAAACTCAGAATGATTTAGAAGAGCTATTCAAGAAGGTAGAAGCTTCAGGTAAAGCTCCTGTGCTGATTCATGGTGCTAACTGGTCTGTAGGAGCTCACTACTTAGGCTTAAACTATGCCCTTCAATCAACAGATGTAGAAGAGAATCGTGAATTTGTACAAGCATTGAAGGATGGAGAAGTAGATTTATCCAGCAATGCTGTATTTAATGGACTTTTAGACACCTTCGATATATTAAAACAATATAACATCAGAGCAAAAGATCCTCTTGTTGCAGATTTTGCAAAGGATGCTCAAGATTTTGCAACGGGTGAAGTGCCTTTCTTCTTTATGGGTGACTGGCTCTGGTCTACAATAGGAAACCTTGAGGGAATAGATGAGGAGTACGGATTTATTCCAGTTCCAATCAGCAATAATGAAGAGGATTATGGAAATACTCAAGTAGTTGTTAGCCAGCCAAAATTATTAGCTATTGATAATTCAGGTTCTACTCCTGAGCAGCAGGAAGCTGCAATGGAATTTATAAAATGGATGCTAACCAACGAGGAAGGACATAAAGCTTTAGTTAGTGAAATGGGCTTTAATGTACCATACAAGGGTGTAGAGGTTGAGTCTACAAACGTACCTGCCAAGGCTATAGCACAATATATTAGCGAAGGTAAAACCATAGACCTATCAATATTCAACTACCTTCCTGCTGATTATTGGGTTAAGACAGGTGATTCAATGCTTAAATATTTAGCTGGAAAAATAGATCGTGAGGAATTAACTAAAGAAGTAGAGGATTACTGGAAGTCAGTGAAATAAAATAAGAGTAATATTTGCTATAAGCAATAGGCAAAAGGGTCAGCCTTTGCCTATTGCTTTTAGTGAGGCTTAAAAGGATGTGAGACCATGAAAAACAAGAAAAAATTAAAGGATATGGGTACTTTTTTAATTTTTGGAGCACCAGCAGTAGTTGCTTTCACTGCTGTAATCCTAGTTCCACTAATTTTTGGATTATATTTGACCTTCACTAATTGGAGTATTCAGGTTGCTAATCATTCATTCGTTGCATTTGATAACTATAAAGAGGTTTTTAAGGATAAGACTTTTCTATCACAATTATGGTTTACATTAAAATACGTATTTTTTACAGTTATATTCTCAAATGTTGGTGCATTTTTTCTAGGACTTGCATTGACTAAAAATATAAAGGGACAAAACTTTTTAAGAACAGGCTTCTTTACACCTAATCTTATAGGTGGACTTATACTAGGTTATCTATGGCAATTTTTATTTTCAAGGGTTATGCCTTTCTTAGGAAGTGAATTTGGCTGGGAGTTATTTCAGACTTCATGGTTAACTGATACAAATAAGGCTTTTTGGGCTTTAGTTATAGTTAATTCATGGCAGCTCATGGGCTATCTTATGATTGTATATATCGCTGGATTTACCAGTGTTCCTGCTGATGTTTTGGAAGCAGCAGATATTGATGGTGCTGGTAAGTTTAGAAAAATTATTAATATCATACTTCCACTTTCAATTCAAGGAATTGTTGTGTGCTTATTCCTTTCTATTTCTAGATCATTCTTAACCTATGATCTCAATTTAGCATTAACCAACGGAGGTCCTTATGGATCTACAGAGCTAGCCTCATATCATATAGTTCAGAAGGCATTCCTTTCTAACGATTATGGGGTTGGACAGGCAGAAGCAGTAGTATTATTCCTCATTGTAGCAGCTATTGCTTTAACACAGTCATATTTAATGAAGAGGATGGAGGTAGAGGCATAGTGAGAGCTGAAAAGCTTTTTGGATATATTAAGACTTCAATTTTAATTACTTTACTAATAATTTTTTTGGCACCTTTTTTAGTTATTATTATGAATACTTTCAAAACCACTCAACAGTTTGTGGATAATCCTATTTCTTTACCTGTAAGCTTCAATTTCGATAACTATATAAAGGCCTTTAGTGATATGAAATTTGCAACAGGCTTTGTGAATTCAATGGTTATAACAGTATTTGGAGTGTTCATCATTGTATTATTCTCATCTATGACGGCATATTTATTTGCCAGATTTAACTGGAAAGTAAATAAGATTTTATTCTTTATTATGGTTGCGTCTATGACTGTTCCTTTTCAGGTTATAATGATTCCTCTTGTAACAATTTATGGAGGACTAGGGGTTTTAGACTCAAGGCTAACTTTACTCTTTATGTACCTAGGCTGTGGAGTACCTTTTGCTGTATTTACTTTTCATGGCTTTATAAAGGGAATTCCAATAGCTTTAGAGGAAGCAGCTACTATCGATGGATGTTCAAGATTACGAACATTCTTCCAAATAGTACTTCCCTTGCTGAAGCCAGTAATGTCTACGGTAATAGTATTAGATGTTTTATGGATTTGGAATGATTATCTTCTTCCAAGCCTAGTTTTACAATCACCGGAGCTCCGAACACTACCTCTTTCTACCTATAACTTTTTCTCTTCCTATACAGTAGACTATTCACCTTTGATGTCTGGATTAGTAATGACTATAATTCCTGTTTTGATACTTTACTTGTTCCTGCAAAAGTACATTGTTAAGGGTATATCTGAAGGGGCTATAAAGTAATTAGGAGAAAATGATTTTAATATTTTTATAAGTAGGTGATTTCATTGAGCTATGAAAACAAAGTACTACCAGAGCTTTTAAATATATTACAGAGTCAGCCTAAGGTAGATGTTGCAAGAGATTTGGAGGCTATGAGAAAAATTCAGGTCCCTATAATAGAAAGGTCTGAGAATGTTATCACTAGTACTAGATATATTCAGGGACAAGAATCAGAGCTATTGGTGAAGGTATATGAGCCAAAGGAGAGGACAAAATCAAAATTACCTGTAGTTCTTTGGATACATGGTGGAGGTTATGTACTTGGTCATCCCGATGGAGATGATGCTTTATGTGAAAGGATAGTTATTAGGGCTGAATCTGTAGTAGTTTCTGTTGATTATCGTCTCGCTCCGGAGCATCCCTATCCTGCAGCTATAAACGATTGTTACTCAGCTTTGGAATGGATAGTAAATAATTGTGAAGAATTAGGAATTGATGTAAATAAGATAGCAATAGCGGGTGCTAGTGCTGGAGGAGGATTAACTGCTGCTCTTGCCTTATTAGCAAGAGATAGAGGTGAAATTAATATTGCCTTTCAGATGCCACTATACCCTATGATAGATGATAGGAATACAACAGCTTCGAGCTATGAAATAAATGAAGAGAATATGCCTAGGGCATGGAACAGAGAGAATAATATAGCCGCCTGGAAAATGTATTTAGGTTCAGAGGCTTCTAAGGAGGTTTCTCCCTACGCTGCTCCTGCTCGTGAAAAGGAGCTTGCTGGTTTGCCACCTACCTATACCTGCGTAGGTGATTTAGACCCATTTAGAGATGAAACTATTGATTATGTTAAAAGGCTTGCTAGTGCTGGTGTCCCTGTGGAATTTCATTTGTATCCAGGCTGTTATCACGGCTTTGATGCCATTTTTAATAATGTAGAAATAAGTAAAAGGGCAAACAGTGAATATATAGATGCATTAGCTCGGGCCCTAAATAATTAAAGGTAAGAGGTAAACTAATATGGCTTTTTTACAGATAAATTATTATTCAAAAACACTAAAGAAACTTGTTTCTTTCAATGCTCTGATGCCAATAGATGCTGTAGAAGTACCAGGTGAGTCAGCTGAGCCTAAGAAGCAAATGAAAGCACTTTATCTATTGCATGGTTATTCAGGTAATTATCAAGACTGGGTTTCTGGAAGCAATATTCAAGAGCTATCCTTAAAGCATAATCTTGCGGTATTCATGCCTTCTGGAGAAAATAGCTTTTATTTAGATGATGAGGATAAAGGAGAGCTCTTTGGGGAGTTTATTGGCCGAGAATTGATAGAATGTACACGAAAGCTATTCTCCTTATCCCATAGAAGAGAAGACACCTTCATTGGTGGTTTATCCATGGGAGGTTATGGAGCTATCCGTAATGGACTTAAGTATAATGATACCTTCGGAGGTGTTATTGCACTATCCTCAGCGCTTATAATTAAAGAAATTTCAGGGATAGCTGAAGATCATAAGGATGCAATAGCTGATTATAAGTATTATAGAAGAGTTTTTGGGAACTTAAGTGAACTGCTAGGTAGTGATAAGGATCCAGAGGCGATTACAATGAAATTAATAAAAGAAGGTAAAGAACTACCTAAAATATATATGGCTTGTGGCACAGAGGACTTTTTATTAGATAAAAACCGTGACTATCATAATTTCTTGTTAGCTAATAATGTGGAGCATACTTACGTTGAAGGTCCTGGTGACCATAATTGGAGCTTTTGGAATGAGTATATAGATAAAGGAATAGACTGGATATATAAGTAGGAGATGAGGGTTAAAAATGACTAAAATACTTAAGCTTTTTCCAGGTGCAAATAAAAAGGCTTTTACCTTAAGCTATGATGATGGAATTACGCAGGATAGGAAGCTTTTAGAGATTTTTAATAGATATAATCTAAAAGCAACCTTTAATCTTAATTCAGGAATTCAAGGGGAGGAAGGTTCTTTCACCATAAATGATATTTATATTAGGAGATTGGATAAAGAAGAAATAGCTTCTTTGTATAAGGGGCATGAAATAGCCATTCATGGATTAACTCATTTATCCCTTCCGGATATTCCTAAGGAACTTATAGTTAGAGAGGTTTTGGAGGATAAAAAGAATCATGAAGAGATGCTTGGGCATCCTGTAAGAGGATTAGCTTATCCCTATGGTACTTATAACGAAGAGGTTTTTAGGGTGCTTAATAGTTTAGGGGTAGCCTATGGAAGAACAGTGAATAATCATAGGGGCTTTAATTTGCCTACAAATTGGTTAGAGTGGAATCCTACTGCTCACCATAATGACCCTAATTTAATGAAGCTAGCTAAGGTTTTTGTTGATAGTAATCCACCAGGATTACAGCTATTCTACCTATGGGGACATAGCTATGAGTTTGATTTGGATAATAATTGGAATGTTATAGAAGAATTCTGTGAATATATAAGTAATAAAAAAGATATATGGTATGCAACAAATATCGAGATAAGGGATTATATTGAGGCTCTAGACAGATTACAGTTTTCTGCGGAGTTAAGCTCAGTTTATAACCCATCAGCTATTTCTATCTGGTTAGAAGTAAGCGGAAATAATATTGAAATAAAGCCAGGGGAGACTAAAGGGTTGTAATATTTACAAGGGTTAGTTTTATTATGGATACTGAAGAAAGGCTGGAATACTATGATATTATTTGACGAAAAAATAAGTTTTAAAGACAGAAAATACGATATCTTAGCAGTTGGAGAACTTTTGATTGATATGATAGCTACTGAGTATGGTGATGATTTCCAGTGCAGTACCTATAAAAAATTTTTTGGAGGATCTCCA
Source organism: Bacillota bacterium (assembly GCA_023440105.1). Taxonomy (GTDB): domain Bacteria; phylum Bacillota; class Clostridia; order Clostridiales; family Clostridiaceae; genus JAEXZL01. The sequence continues at coordinate 2,771 of JAEXSY010000241.1, read as the reverse complement.
GCAAATATTGCTATGAATGCAAAGAAACTGGGTGTAAATTCTCTAGTAGCCTCTGCGGTAGGAGATGACGGCTTAGGAAGGTATTTAACTAATCATATTCAAGAGGCAGGTTTAGATACTAGTCTCATTGAGTATGTTGATTTTTCAACCAGCATGGTTATGGTTACTAAAAGTAAAAATAGTCCTACTCCAATATTCTATAGGGGAGCAGATTATAATTTATCTTTTAGATCGGACCTTGAAGAAACAGTAAAGAATTCTAAAATAGTTCATTTTTCCTGCTGGCCAATTTCCAGGCTTCCTGTTCGTAATACCATTGAAAAGGTGATAGAAGCTGCTAAAAATAATGGTTCTCTCATATGCTTTGATCCAAATTATCATCCAATGATTTGGGAAAAAGGTGAAGCTGGTATTGATTATGTTAAGTCCATAATAGGGAAGGTTCATATAGTTAAACCCTCTGAGGATGATGCAGAAAGGTTATTTGGCAAGGATGAGCCTGAAAAACAAATTGCAAAATTTTTAGAGCTAGGTGCAAAGCTAGTAGTCATGACCTTAGGCAAGGATGGTGCCATAGCCTCCAATGGAATTGAAACTATAAAATTTAAGACCATGGCAACAGAGGTAGTAGATACTACAGGAGCTGGAGATGCCTTCTGGTCTGGTTTTTATGCTGCAGTTGTGAAAGGGCATACCATTAAGGAGGCACTGGACCTAGGCTTTGCAGTAAGTGCTTATAAGCTCAAGTATTTAGGTGCAATTGTAGAGCTACCGGAGCTTGAAGTGATAAAAGAAATGTATCAATTGTAATATAAGGGTTTAGGAGAAATATATGATATTGATGCAGCTAGAAGTAAAGGAGAGATTTTTACATGGCAGTAAAAAATAAGGTACAGCTGATTACCTATCCAGACTCTATGGGTGGAAATTTAAAAACACTTAATAAGGTTTTGACAGAGTATTTTACGGATACCTTTAGTGGTGGAATTCACATTCTACCTCCTTTCCCATCCTCAGGGGATAGAGGCTTTGCTCCACTGACATATTTTGAGATTGAGCCTTCCTTTGGTGATTGGGAGGATGTAAAGGCTATAGGCGAAAACTTTGATGTTCTTTTAGATTTGATGGTAAATCACATTTCAAGAAGGTCAGAATACTTCCAGGACTTTTTGAAGAAGGGTAGGGAATCAGAATATGCTGACCTATTTATTACCTTAGATAAGATATGGGAGGATGGAAAGCCTGTACAAGAAGATGTTGATAAGATGTTTTTAAGAAGAAAGCTTCCATACTCAACCTTTAATATAGAGAAAACTGGTGAGGAAGAAAAACTGTGGACTACCTTTGGAAAAACAGATCCTTCAGAGCAGATTGATCTGGATGTTAAGTCTCAAAAGGTAAAGGAACTTTTAAAAGATATTTTTATGAATTTCAGCAAGAACAATGTTAGTATAGTAAGATTAGATGCTGTGGGATATGTTATTAAGAAGCTTGGAACTAGCTGCTTCTTCGTTGAGCCAGAAATTTATGATTTCCTTGATTGGATAATGGAGCTAGCAAATTCTGCAGGTATTGAATTATTACCAGAAGTACACTCTCATTATTCCATTCAATACAAGCTTGCAGACCACGGCTTCTGGATTTATGATTTTATCCTTCCTTATACTATCCTTGATACACTAATAAATAAATCCAGCAAAAGACTTTCTGAGTATCTAAGAAATAGGCCAGCAAAGCAATTTACTATGCTTGATTGTCATGATGGTGTTCCAGTGAAGCCTGATATGGATGGATTAATAGATACTAAGGATGCTAGAAGACTTGTTGATATTTGCTTAGAAAGAGGAGCCAACCTAAGCTTAATTCTTTCAGATGAGCATAAATCAGAGGATGGCTTTGACGTTCACCAAATTAGAGGAACCTATTATTCTTTACTTGATTGTGATGATGATGCATATTTAGCAGCTAGAGCCATTCAATTCTTCACCCCAGGAATACCACAGGTATACTATGTAGGTCTCTTAGCCGGGGAAAATGATATGGAGGCTGTAAAGGCAACTGGAGAAGGAAGAGAGATAAACAGGCATAACTACAGTGTGGAGGAGATTGATGAAGCTCTTGATAAAGAAGTAGTTCAAAGACTCATTAAGCTCATGAAGTTCAGGAATGAATATGATGCCTTCAATGGAGAATTTACCGTGGAGGAATCTCCTGAGGATGAGCTAAGACTCAGCTGGAAAAAGGATGAGAGCCACTGCAGTTTATATATAGATTTAAAGACAAATAAGACTGAAATTGAATATTTAAATGATAATGGCGAAATTATAAGATATTTAGTTTGATAATTAGGATTAAGAAATAATCACCTCTCTGAATGGTTTCAGAGGGGTGATTTTTTCTATTCCTATTAATTTCGAATTTACATGTAATGTCGAAATATTTATATAAAAAGTAGTTGTGAAATACAGCAGTATTAAAATACAATTAATCTAGAGGAAGAATATGATTAGAAAAGAAAGCACTATTCAAATAAATTAGATGCTGATTTACTAGATGGTGCCTATGCAGGTGCTCATGTAAAGGCATATAAGTAGAGGGCATTATGGATTATAAAATAAGAGAAGCAACAAATTATGATATTAAAGATATAACAAAAATATATAACCAGGGGATTGAGGACAGGATAGCTACTCTAGAGACAAGGCTCAGGGAGGATTCTGAGATGAAAGACTGGCTTACTACTAGAGGTGAGCGTTATAAGGTATTAGTAA
>JAEXSY010000223.1 GCA_023440105.1 Bacillota bacterium | reverse complement strand
TAGTTGCTCTTTCTAGTGATCCAGAGGTTAAGGCTATAGTATTTGTACAGGCAGTTCCTGGTGCTAGTGCAGCTATAGATAAGGTTAGAGAAACACGACCAGATATGTTATTTATCTGTGGAGTTGCTGCTGAGGATCCAGCCACAATAGCAAGTAAAGCTGATATAGTAATGCTTGTTGATGAAATAGGAATGGGTACTGCAGTTATAGAACAGGCTAAAAAGCAAGGGGCTGAGACCTTTATTCATTATTCCTTTGCACGTCATTTAAGCTATGCTACAATTGCAGCCCGTAGACAGCTTTTCATGGATACCTGCAAGGAATTGGGGATAGAGTATGTTGATGTTACTGCTCCAGATCCAACAGGTGATGCTGGTGTATCGGGAGCTCAGCAGTTTATTCTAGAAGATGTACCTCGTCAGGTTGAAAAGTATGGGAAGAATACTGCATTTTTCTCTACCAACTGTGCAATGCAGGAACCTTTAATTAAATCAGTTCTTGATCAAGGAGCTATATTCCCACAACAATGTTGTCCATCACCATACCATGGCTATCCAGCAGCCTTAAATATCTCTGTAGATGGTCATGAGGGAGATGTTAAATATATGCTTGAGCAAACTAAGGCTAAGGTAGCAGAAGGTGGTAATTCGGGAAGGATGTCCACTTGGGGAGTCCCTGTTAATATGCTTATGGTTGAGGCTGGAGTGGAATATGCCATTGAGTTCTGTGAGGGGAAGACTAAAGATGCTCTTGATGAAGATGTGCTATTTGGTATCATAAATGAGGTTGCAGGTGGAAAAGGAAAAGCTAATATTACTAACTATGAAGATGATGCAGTAGGAAAATTAGATAACTTCTATATGATTTTATGTGATTACTATGATTTCTAGAGTTTTAAATTTTAAATAAGCTAATGCTTTCGTCGGCTTATAGACTTATAAGCCGACGAATTTGTTGATAATATATTTATCCAGGGGGGATAATCATTGAATGCCCAATATGTTCTTAACATGAGTAATATTTCTAAGGAGTATTATGGAAATAAAGTTTTAAAAGATGTTTCCTTGAAGCTTAAACCAGGTGAGATACATGCCTTGATGGGAGAAAATGGAGCAGGAAAATCAACATTAATGAATATTTTATTTGGAATGCCAGTTATACATTCTACAGGAGGCTTTAATGGCACCGTAGAAATTTTGGGAAAAGAGGTAAAAATAGATACACCTCTCAAAGCTATGGAATATGGAATTGGAATGGTGCATCAAGAATTTATGTTAATACCTGGCTTTAACATTACGGAAAACATAAAAATTGGAAGAGAAATATCTTATCCTACAATAATGAGTAAGATTTTTGGTAGGGAGCTAGAAACCCTTGATATTCGCAAAATGGCTGCCGATGCCAGGAAGGCATTGAAAACCATAGGCATGACTATAGATGAATATACGAAGGTTGCAGGTCTTCCAGTTGGCTACATGCAGTTCATAGAAATTGCAAGAGAAATAGATAAGACAGGGATAAAGCTTCTGGTTTTTGATGAACCTACTGCGGTACTTACTGAAAGTGAAGCTGAAAAATTACTTGAAACAATGAAGCTCATTGCTTCCAAAGGGATAGCCATAATTTTTATTACTCACAGGCTTGATGAGGTGATGGAGGTAGCAGATAGTCTGACTGTATTGAGGGATGGAGAGTATGTAGCTGAAAGAAAAACTGAAGGAACTAACGTCATTGAAATAGCAGAGCTTATGATTGGTCGTAAGGTAGAAAGGCTAGTAGATGTAAAAAAAGATACAAGAAAAGTTAATAAAGACGAAATAGCTGTAGCACTGAAGGATTTTTTTGTTGATATGCCTGGTGAGAAAGTAAAGGGAGTAAACTTAGAAGTAAGAAAGGGAGAAATCTTCGGTATTGGTGGACTGGCTGGTCAGGGAAAGTTAGGAATAGCCAATGGGATATTTGGCCTTTATCCTACAGAAGGAGAAGTAAAGGTATCAGGAAAAAAAATAGAGATTAATAACTTAGGAGAGGCATTGAAAAATAACCTTGCCTTCGTATCAGAAGACAGAAGAGGTGTAGGTCTACTTCTAGAAGAATCAATTGAGCATAATATAGCTTTTTCTGCTATACAGATAAATGGAAAATTCTTAAAGAGATTTCTTTATTTTAAGCTAGTTAATAGCAAACAAGTAAGAAAACATGCCGAGCATATGAAGGAAGTTTTAGATATAAGATGTACCAGTACAAAACAAAAAGCAGGAAGTCTCTCTGGGGGGAATCAGCAGAAAGTTTGCTTAGCTAGGGCTCTTACACTAAAGCCAGAGACATTAATCGTTTCAGAACCCACTCGAGGTATTGATATAGGCGCTAAGAAACTTGTTTTAGAATATTTGTCTAAGCTTAATAGAGAAGAAGGCATAACAATAATAATGATATCTAGCGAATTAGTAGAGCTAAGATCCTTATGCGATAGAATTGGAATTATATCCGATGGCAAATTAGTGGACATACTGCTGCCTGATTCTCCAGATTCTGAGTTTGGACTAGCTATGTCAGGAAGCAGCAGAAAAGGGGGATACGAGAATGGTGGAAAAGCTTAAGAAAAACATAGAATCCTTTGGCTTGCCTAGAATTATTATTGTTTCATTTTTTATTGTTTTATTAATTACTGCTGGAGTTTATGGCTTGAATATTCCAGATCTATTCTCAGATGCTATAAGAAGATGGGGAATGTTTGGTTTATTGGTATTGGCTATGGTACCAGCGGTTCAGTGTGGTATTGGGTTGAATTTTGGAATTACCTTAGGTATAGTTAGTGGTCTATTGGGTGGTCTTATCGTTATAGAATTGGATATAGCAAAAAAAGTACCTATGGGACCATGGGTTGCTATATTTGTGGCTATGATAATAGGATTAATAATTTCTAGTATACTTGGTTATTTGTATGGCTTGATATTAAATAAAGTAAAAGGTTCTGAAATGACAGTATCAACCTATGTTGGATTTTCAGTAATAGCTTTTATGAATATATTGTGGTTGTCATTGCCTTTTAAAAGCGGTACATTAATTTGGCCTGTTTCAGGAGACGGTCTACGTAATACAATAAGTTTAGAAAGCTCGTTTATAAAGGTATTTAATAAGACCTTAGATTTTTCCATAGGTGGAGTGTATATTCCCACAGGATTATTATTATTTTTCTTTTTTTCATGCTTTATTGTATGGATATTTTTAAGATCAAAATCTGGTATGGCTATGGC
>JAEXSY010000201.1 GCA_023440105.1 Bacillota bacterium | reverse complement strand
CCATAAAGCTAAACATAATTATCCTAAACTGCATACTGAGAGGTATTACCATATGATCACCTACTTAAATAGCTTTTTAAGTATTCCTTCCTCATCTTTTTTCGGCTTAAGACCACTATAAATAAAGGAATCCACTACTCCGGTTATGGCAATATCTCCATTTTGAACGTCTAGCTTATTCATTTTGAGCTCCTGACCCTTTATTGTCAACATACCAACGCAGGTATTTAGAAGTATCTTTTCTTCATCAAAGCTAATTACCTCAATTACACCATTAAGAGTTAGGTTTTTTCTACTGTCTAGGGCTAAATTGCTCTTCTTTTCTTCAATCTTTATATCCTTCTTACTCTCCATTTAAGAAAACCTCCTATTTACTCCTATATCAATATATGAAGTAAATATTTGGTATATAACAGCAAAAAATAAAAAGCTATTATTCTTTATCCTCTTCTCCTTCTAAAATTTCATACATAGAAGAAGCTGCTTCCTTTCTCACATGTTCGGAAATATTTATCACCTTAGCCTTTAAGCTCTTATTAGCAAAAAGTATCTCAATAATATCTCCTTCTTTTATATCTGTGCCTGCTTTTGCTACCTTTCCATTAATAGATACCCTTCCGCTTTCACAGGCTTCCTTAGCCACTGTTCTTCTCTTAATTATTCTTGAAACCTTTAAATATTTATCTAATCTCACTGTAATAGCACCTCTCAAGGTCAAATATATTTTTACTGCTAACCAGAACAATCACAATATTCTTCATTTCTCCAGACATATTTGTAATATTAAAAAGAACTACTTACAATAGAAGTATATTCTATTACAAGCAGTTCTTTAGAGGATAGGGACTACTTATTTACTCTATCCTTGAATTCTTTACCAGCTTTAAATACAGGAACTTTAGAAGCAGGAATAGTTATAGTTTCTTTAGTTCTAGGATTTCTACCTTCCCTAGCAGCTCTTTCTCTTGTTTCGAAAGTACCGAAACCAATTAATTGAACCTTTTCACCATTCTCTAAGGCTTCCTGAACACTTTCAATAAGTCCCTTTAAGGCTGCCTCAGCATCCTTCTTGGATAACTTGCTCTTATCAGCAATGCTTGAAATTAATTCTGCTTTATTCATAGTAACATCCTCCTTATATTGAGTTATTGAATTTTTTATCCTTTAGTTTGATACTATGTATTGATATGAATCATTATCCTATTATACACTAAATACCCAAAAGTGAATAGTTATTAGCTAAACTTTTACCTTAAGATAACAAAAACATAAAAATACCTATGTAATAAATACTATTATTCTCCACCTTTAATAAAAATCCTTCTTATTTTTAGTTTTTTTCTAGTTTTTTTGCTTCATCCCACAAAGAATCCATATCTTTGAGAGTCATATCCTCTAATTTAATACCCAGGTGCTTAGCTTTTCTCTCAATATAGGAAAATCTTTTGATAAATTTGTCAGTGGTATGATTCAGAGCTTCTTCTCCATCTATACCTAAAAATCTACAGGTATTAATAGCAGCGAATAATAAGTCACCCATCTCATCTAGTATTTTTGCCTTGTTTTGTAATTTATATACATCTTTAAGCTCCGATGCCTCTTCAAATATTTTATTTAATGGTTCCTCTACACTATCCCAATCAAACCCAACCTTAGCGGCCTTCTTTTGAACTTTTTCCGCTCTTATTATTGCAGGAAGACTTTTTGCTACGTGTTCTAATACCTCTGTATGACTTTTTAATCCCTGCTCTACTTTTTTAAGCTTTTCCCAGTTATCCAGGACCTCCTCTGAATTATTAGCAGAAGCCTCTCCAAAGACATGAGGGTGCCTGTATATCATTTTATTACAGATTCCTTCTATAACATCATTTATAGTAAAGTATCCTTCATCCTTTCCTAAGGAGCTGTGGAATACAATCTGAAGGAGTAAATCTCCCAGCTCCTCTACCAGCATATCTTCATTCTTTTCCTCAATAGCTTCTATAACCTCATAGCTTTCCTCCACCAAGGCCTTCTTAAGACTCTCATGAGTTTGCTCTCTATCCCAGGGGCAGCCCTCTGGCCCTCTTAATACTTCAACTATTTCTACAAAGCTATAAAAATCCTTATTATTCTCTGGATCCCTAGGTATATATAAAGATGTCAAATAATCTATATCCTTCTGCCAATCCAGCTCATAAAGCTTGATGGGCCTTATGCTTTCTTCTCCCTCAATTCCTGCAGCCCGAACAAAATAAATCTCTGTTTCATCCTTATAGAATTCCAAAAGCCTCAGCTTAACCTCAGAAGCAATAAAATGGTTATAAACTTGAGTTATTACCGTTCCTACTCTCTTATCAGGAATTTGATTAGATATATCAAAGGCATCAATTATTTTTAACCCTTGAATTGGATCCAGCTTAAGACCTTCTAGTACTGCATCAATAAAGCTGACCGCAGGCACTACCTTGACAGGAATAGCTTCCTTCTCAGCTTTTTTTATGATAAGCTCTACAGATTTTTCTGCTACTAAAGGATGACCAGGAACAGCATAAACTATCTCCCCTTCTTCCTTATATTTTTTTATGATATCCTCTGAGATAAATTCATAAACCTCATCAAAGCTTTTGAACCTCTCATAGGCGTAATCATAGGTTTCAAAGGCTATGCCTTCCTCCTTTAAAAAATCTATGGTAGGATGCTTTTCTGTTCTTATATAATTATTTTTTGTGCTTCTTAACAATCTTAAGCTTCCTAGGGTAAGAGCCTCTGAAGCTCCAGGCCCTAAGCCTATTATATTTATCATAGGCCTCCTCCTTTTCCTTATGAATATTTTGATCCTCTTCTATTATTAATCTTATTTACTATATAACCATATTCTATTACACCGAATACCAAAATAAATATTCCATATACAATAATACCTATAAATATGGAGGCTATGCAACTTATTCTGGGAGAAAAATCTATAGACAAGAGTCTTCCATAAACAAACAATACCGAGGCTATCATTACCACAGAGGCATAGGAAGGTCTAATAAATAATTTATAAAAATCCATAACCACTTTCAGTTTTCTCTTTACATCAACAATATTTAGCATAGCTACAGTTATATAGGCTACAATGGAGGCTATAACTGCTCCATATATATTTATATTATTTATAGGCACCAGAACCATAGTAGCAAGCACCTTAACAGCACAGGCTATCAAAAGGTTTACTACCGGCCTTATATAATGACCTGATGCCTGTAATATTGAAGTAGTAGCCTGTGCCATAACTATAAAGGGTATACTTATTGCTTGGTATTTTAAGATTAGATAGCCATCGATATTGCCTAAAAAAACTAAGTCAAGGATAGGTCCTGCTAAGAAATACATCCCTAAGGCACAGGGAAGAGCAATAGCAGCAGAGAGCATTAAGGCAGTGTTCACTTTGCCCTGCAGCTCTTGTTTATTATTAAGGCTATACGATTCTGCTATTATTGGTATTATGGCAGCACTTAGGGCCATGGATAGAGTCAGCGGTATATTTATTAACACTGAGGCTTTCCCTGTCATCTGCCCAAATAAAATTGTAGCCTGATTTTGAGTAAATCCTCCTTGAAGAAGTTTCTGAGGAACTAAGGCAGAATCTATTAAAGTTACTATACTGGAAGCTGCTGCCCCTAAGGATACAGGAACAGCTATTTTAATGAGCTTATTCATCACAGCAGCACTGCCTCTTATTTTCAAGCCATTAAAGGTTCTCTTAAAATAAATATACCTCATAATTAAATAGATGTTACCTAAAATCCCTCCTACTACCGCTCCAAAAGCAGCTCCTGCTGCAGAATATTCTATACCCATAGGATAGAGAAAGATAGCTAGTCCAACACCGCAAACCACCCTACCTGCCTGCTCAATAATTTGAGACACAGCAGTGGAATTCATGTTCTGCTGCCCTTGG